>CAJXUM010000522.1 GCA_913060855.1 uncultured Lewinella sp.
AGATCAGCCTCGGTCTCGTGGGCTCGGAGATGTGTATAAGAGACAGGTGCTGCCTCATGCCTTTAGTACTGATTTAATGCTCCTTCTAGATAGTATCCGACGAGAAATTGGTCTAATTTACCCTGAGGATGAATAGCTGGTATTCATTTTATTTTTCAGGATGCTCCTAAAACTTTGAAACCAACCCTCTTTTCCTTTTTTAGGGTTCCTTGACCATTTCTGTGTTTTTGAGTCAATCCCTTTGGTGAAAATACCGCTTCCTTTGGGCGAAATCTTTTCACCTAAAATGCTACCTAGCTGGCTGGCCAGACGGGAGCACAAAAAATATGGAACAAGATTTTTTATTTAGTTCTTCTATGCTGTAATCCTGCTTTTATTCTGGAATTATTAAGAAATACCAATAATTCATTCTATATTTTATCCTATAGCGAATATTTGTCTAATAGAAGGTGTTGAATAAATTTCTTGAATTTTGCTGTTTTTTAAACAAATAAAAATAAAAGAGGAAATCTATTGAGACTGGCTGATTAATTTTGGCATTTTTTTAAGAAATCTTCATCAGGAATTCCCTGATTTTATTAAATTTGTTGCCCCCATCAACTGATTGGAACAAGCAAAGTGCCACCAAAAAAAAGAGTAAGACCCATTCCACCACCTTCTTAGCGGATAGATATCGAGTTTATCCGTTCTGTCCATTTCAAGCCAAATTATCTGTTACTTCTGGCATAGCTTTAGCTGTGACAATAGAAGTGACTGACATTTTCTCTTTAGTTTTTCTGGATTATACAACAACCATACAAAAATGAAGCAGCCAATAGGTGAAAATAAAGGCCTCTATACCCCCTCTCTAGAATCGGATGCTTGCGGGATCGGCTTAATTGCGAATTTAGATGGTAACAAATCACATCAGTTAATTGAGAATGCGCTTCATATGCTATCCAATATGGAGCATAGAGGAGCCTGTGGTTGTGAACCGAATACCGGAGATGGAGCCGGGATCTTATTGCAGATTCCCCATGAGTTTTTTCAAAAGAAATGTGCCGAATTAGGTTTCGAACTTCCCGACTTTGCCTCTTATGGAGTAGGGATGGTTTTTTTCCCAAATGATCGTGTTTTGCGGAAACAATGCCGCTTTTTATTCAATGATTATATAGATGAACTAGGTTTTGATGTCTTGGGATACCGGAAAGTCCCAACCGACCATGAGGAACTTGGTGAAACAGCGATCTCCGTAGAACCTAGAATGGAGCAAGTTTTCGTTAAAACTAGAGAAAAGCTTGACCCTAAAGTCCTAGAGCGACGCCTTTATATGCTTCGCAAATTTGCTACGCACAACATCCATAAGACTTTTCCGCAGTCGAGTGACTATTTCTACATCACCTCCTTTTCTTATAAAACGATTGTCTACAAAGGGCAACTCACTACCTACCAGGTTCGACCTTATTTCCCCGATTTGCAGGATTCCATGTTTAAATCGGCTATCGCATTGGTGCATTCGCGCTTTTCTACTAATACCGTACCGAAGTGGAAACTGGCACAACCTTTCCGCTACATTGCACACAATGGGGAGATTAATACGGTAAGAGGAAACCTCAATTGGTGGAGGTCGAAAGAACAACTCATCAAGTCCACCTTATTTTCAGAAGAGGAGATGGAAAAGCTCAAACCCATTTGTGGAGAGAACCTATCCGACTCCGGAAATTTTGATAATGTACTAGAGTTTTTAGTGCTTAATGGGTATTCCCTGCCGCAGGCTTTGATGATGATGATCCCGGAAGCATGGCAGCATGATGAGCATATGGAAAGCTACAAAAAGGCTTTTTATGAGTACCATAAGACGATCATGGAACCTTGGGACGGTCCCGCTTCTGTTTGCTTCACCGATGGTATTTTGGTGGGAGCAACCCTTGATAGAAATGGCCTTAGACCCTCCCGCTATTGTTTGACTGAAGACAATACCCTCATCCTGGCTTCTGAAGCAGGGGTATTAGATTTAGATCAGTCCAAAATTGTAATGAAAGGCCGTTTGCAGCCTGGAAAGATATTAATTGCTGACCTCGATGAACACCGAATTATCGGAGATGAGGAATTGAAAGCCGTCATTTGTAAAAGATTACCTTACAAAGATTGGCTCGACGAGAATAGAATAACCCTGGATGACTTGGAAGAGCAGAGCACTACTAGTGTTGCCTTAGATGAGAAAACCTTGTTTAAGAATCAGCAATTGCATGGCTTTACCAAAGAAGACCTTCGTGTTTTACTTGGCCCTATGGTGGCAGTTGGAAAAGATCCGATTGGATCAATGGGAACGGATACGCCATTAGCGGTTCTATCTCAGCGATCCCAGCACTTGGCCAACTACTTTAAGCAGCTTTTTGCGCAGGTGACAAATCCACCGATCGATCCCATTAGAGAGCGGGCAGTGATGTCGCTTTTCGCCATGCTGGGCGGAGCAAGCAATATCTTGGAAAGCAATGCCGAGCGAGCTCGATTTATTCATTTGCCAAGCCCCGTGCTGGATAATGCGGCACTGACGAAAATAAAGCGTTTGCACCATGCTCATTTCCGTGCAGGTGTAATCGATATTGTGTTTAAAGCTGATGGTCAAAAGGGGCGTTTAAAGGCGGCTATCGACCATATCTGTGCAGTAGCGGAAGATCTTAGCCGAAACGGAACCAACATTCTGATCTTATCGGATCGCAATGCTGATGCCTATCGGGCACCTATCCCTTCTCTAATGGCGGTAGGAGCGATTCATCATCACCTGATCAATAACGGACTGAGAAGTCTTACTTCTTTAGTAGTAGAGGCAGGAGATATTCGCGAGACACATCATTACGCTACTTTGATCGGTTATGGTGCCAGTGCGGTGAATGGTTACATGGCCTACGCCACACTCGCCAATTTGCACAAAGAGGACTATTTCGATCCCTCGTTAACCTTACCCAAGGCATTCGAGGTCTATGACAAGGCGGTAGGTAAGGGCTTGTTGAAAATTATGTCTAAGATTGGAATTTCCACCCTACAATCTTACCATGGGGCGCAGATATTTGAAGCGCTAGGGCTAGGTGAAGAGGTAGTTAATACTTGTTTTAAAGGAACGATCTCAAGGATATCAGGTATTGGTTTTGATGGCATCGCAGATGAAGTACTGACCAGACATTCCATGGCTTTCCCTGAAAAGCCATCTCCTCGTGCACAACTGGATGTAGGGGGTATCTTTCAATGGAAACGAAGGGGAGAGGTCCATATGTTTAATCCGCAGACGATCCATTTACTACAGTATTCTACTCATAAGAATGATTATAAAGCCTATAAAAAATATGCTAAGCTGATCAATGATCAGTCTGAACAAGCTTTAACCTTACGAGGGTTGCTCACTTTTAGAAAGGGGCAAGCCATTCCACTGGAAGAAGTAGAACCGGTTGAAAGTATCTTCAAGCGATTTGTGACAGGAGCGATGTCCTTTGGGTCAATCTCACATGAGGCGCACTCGACTCTAGCGATCGCTATGAACCGGATCGGGGGTAGAAGTAATAGTGGAGAAGGTGGAGAAGACGAAATCCGCTTTGAACCCAAAGAGAATGGGGATTGGGAACGTTCGGCCACTAAACAGGTGGCTTCTGGCCGATTTGGTGTGACGAGTTATTATTTGAGTAATGCCAATGAGTTGCAGATTAAGATGGCACAGGGAGCGAAACCCGGCGAGGGTGGTCAATTACCTGGGCATAAAGTGGATGATTGGATCGGCCGAGTAAGAAATTCAACCCCTGGAGTGGGACTGATTTCTCCTCCTCCTCACCATGATATCTATTCGATTGAAGATTTAGCACAGCTGATCTTTGACTTGAAAAATGCCAACCGAGAAGCGCGGATCAATGTGAAATTGGTATCTAAAGCCGGCGTTGGTATTATTGCTTCGGGAGTAGCCAAGGCACATGCCGATGCGATTCTGATTTCTGGGCATGATGGCGGTACGGGAGCTTCCCCGATTACCTCGATTCGTCATGCCGGATTACCTTGGGAACTTGGACTTGCAGAGACCCATCAAACATTAGTCAAAAATAAACTACGCGATCGTGTACGTATTCAGACCGACGGACAAATCCGAACCGGGCGCGATCTAGCGATTGCTACCTTATTAGGAGCAGAGGAATGGGGCGTAGCGACAGCAGCACTGGTCGTGGAAGGTTGTATCATGATGCGTAAATGCCATCTTAATACCTGTCCCGTCGGTATTGCTACCCAAGATAAAGAACTACGTAAGCGCTTTACGGGAGATCCTGATCACGTGATCAATTTCTTCCGCTTCTTAGCCGATGATTTACGAGAGATAATGGCTGAACTAGGATTCCGGACCGTCAATGAAATGGTGGGTAAAGTGGAAATGCTAAAGGCTAAACAGCATATTGATCACTGGAAATATAAGACCTTAGATTTGAGCCCGATCCTCTACAAAGAACCCGCGGATGATTCTGTGGGGCAGTACAAGAAGGTCGCTCAGGATCATGGTATAGAAGATGTATTGGATAGAAAATTGATAGATCACGCTAAGACGGCCTTAGAAAAAGCAAATCCGGTAAGCACTACTTTCCCGATTAAAAATACGGATCGAGCGGTAGGAGCCATGCTCTCTAATGAAATCTCGAAACGTTGGAAAGGGGAAGGTTTACCAGATGCCTGTATCCAATATCGATTCCGAGGTTCAGCGGGCCAGAGTTTTGGCGCCTTTGGGGCCAAAGGAATAGAGTTCACCTTGGAAGGAGAGGCCAATGATTATTTTGGTAAGGGCCTTTCAGGTGGCCGTTTAATTGTAGTACCGGATAGAGAATCCACTTTCACACCGGAAGAAAATATAATTATTGGTAATGTTGCCTTTTACGGCGCTACATCAGGAGAGTCTTATATCAGAGGGACTGCGGGCGAAAGGTTTTGTGTCCGAAACTCCGGTGTAAATACAGTTGTAGAAGGTATCGGAGATCACGGGTGCGAGTATATGACAGGTGGTTTGGTGGTCGTTTTGGGAGCTACTGGAAAGAATTTTGCCGCGGGAATGAGTGGTGGAATGGCTTACATCTACAACCCAGAAGGGAAGTTTGAAGAATTGGTCAATAAAGAAATGATTGATCTCGATCCGATGAGTGAGGCTGATATTGAGATATTACACAAAATGGTCCGTAACCACTTTAGTTATACGAGTAGTACGGTGGCCTTGAATATCCTCAATGATTGGGATGCCCAGAAAGCCTTATTCATCAAGGTGATGCCTCGGGATTACAAAGCTGTCCTTGTACAGCGCAAAACTACACCGAAGGTGGAGGTTAAATTGGCGGTGGCGACCTGTCTCTTATACACATCTCCGAGCCCACGAGACCGAGGCTGATCTCG
>CAJXUM010000523.1 GCA_913060855.1 uncultured Lewinella sp.
GTGATGGAAGTACCAGCTACTTTGAATTCGTCTCCGCAAGCATACGGCCGGCATATTTCGAAGGTAATCGCATTTTCACCTACCCTAAATCCGTCAGTAGAAAGCCATCCGTTTTCATCAAAGGTAATTTGTGTTCCCGCATTGATATCTTTTAGGAGGACGAAGGTATATTGGTCTGGATTATCCGTATTAACACCCGTGAAGGCTATGTCGCCTAGTCCCAGTGTTGTTGGGCTGAGGAAGGTGATGACTACATCAGCAGAGCTTGGTGAACAACCTGTATTATTAACCGTCCAGCGTAGTTTATATTCTTGTCCGGCTGTGCCAGTAAAGGTGGTCGTAGGTGTAGTGGAAGTAGTTGTATTACCTGCAAATAATCCATTTCCATCTCCGGTACCTATAATACTCCAAGTCCCAGTACCATTTCCACTGATATTAGCCGTTGTGCTACCTGATATTTTTTGATCACTTCCTGCATTCGCTGTTATGCCGTTTACGGTGATGGTGATCGGGGTACAGGTAGGTGTAGCGACACAACCACCGGTCCCACCCACATATAAGGTGATCGTGTTGGTCGCGGTAAAGCTAAAAGTACTACTGCTAACGGAAATCGTGCTAACCACGGTACCCCCGCAACTTCCTGAATACAGATTCCAATTGGTAGCATCATTGGCTGCCCCGTTGACAGTGATTACAACTGCATCTCCTGGGCAGAAAGTATTGCTGCCGATGGTAGAGTTAGTAGTAAGACTGGTGATGACCGGGGCGGTGCAGGCAGCTTGACAGGTGAAGCTACAATAAGAAAGTAAAGGGAAGCGCGACGCGCTTGAATTGGAGAATTGCCAATTAGACACATTATATATAGCAGCTCTGATATTGGCAGGCAAGCCAATGGTAATACTACATTGATATTTACCGTTATCTTGGTTAGTACCAATAGCAAAATCATTTCCAGGGTTACTGGAAAATATGGACGGTAAAGCTGAGGTGAAAGAATCTGTGGCATTGGCATCCCAGCTACCATGAGTTTGGATGGCAGATATGAAGCCTGTTTGGTTTCCGCTAGTAGGAGCTAAGCCCTGATAGGCAAATAGTTGATCTCCGGTAGAATCTAGGATGAATCCACTGCCAGTTCCTGAACTAGTGAAAGAGCCTATATTTGTTCCCGCGTCTCCATACATTATCCAAGTAGTAGAGGTGCTTGGGTTATTGATAAGCCGGAACTCATCACCACAAGAAGAGGCTGGTAGGGTAATCGTTAGGATTCCTTCAGTTGCGGTTCGAAAACCACCTGAACTTAACCATCCTCTATCTGTAAAAGTAATTGTTGTCCCAGCATCTACATCTTTAAGTAGGACAAAGGAAAAATCATCCCCTTCAGCTGAAGAAGCAGCATCGGAATTATACCCTGTAAAGGCAATATCACCAAGCCCCAGCGTAGTCGCCTGACTACTAAAAACGCCCAAAGTCAAAAGACTCAGAACGAACATAATGCGGTAAACAAAGGGTTTCATATAGTTTATTTTATTCGTAGTATACAATAGAATGCTTGCTTGCAATGGGGGGACAAGTGCAGCTTCAAGTCATATGAAGCATAGATAATAGAATTTTAGCCCTACGGCATAACAATATGCTAGGGTGTACCTTCTATAGGTTTTTAAGAATAAAACACGGGGAGACGAGACTTTTTTAGTACTGATGAATACTGAGTGGATATATGATCTTGTAAATCAAATCTGGCCAAAAATAGACTATGCTATAGATATATCCAAGTTTTTCGTATGAATAATTATACGTTAAGTGGAACAATGGCTAAATAACTTACCTTTCCCAGAATAGACTTCAGAAGTTTCTGCTAGTCAGGCGCAAGAAAACTTCTGAAGTCTTTTATCAGCTAGTCATGGGCGATGAGTACAGTTTGTCTTATTTGAATTCCGTCATCCAACGTCAGTTGGATGAAATAAATACCAGATCGTAGTTGGTCAGTGGCTAGCTCTATTACCTGATCGCTAGCCAAGTTTTGAAAATTAGCCTTTACCTGCTGTCCTAGATTATTGTAGAGTGTGAGTTTTGCGCTATGGCGTTCCACTGCTGCTAGCTGAATGAAGAGCCTGTCTTTTGCTGGATTCGGAAAGACCAATAGCTTGGGACGGGAAGCAGGCGTAAAGGTAGGTGTTACTCCACCACAAGGTGTATTACCACAGGGCCCTACATAACCACCTGCTGTCAAAATATCATTGACGGCGGATGGTGGCACACAAAAAGTTTGAGCGGAAGTGGGATCATCATTAACGATACTACAAACGAAGATACTGTCCAGGAGCGGTCCGCAGCGCCAGGCTTCCATCACTTCATCAATCGTACTAAATTCCTTACAGTCAGGAACACCATTGTTATTGTTGTCGACCCGATCGTCTCCGCTGGGGCATAGGTCACATTCATCTGCTACGCCGTCGCAATCCTCATCCTCACCCAGTACGGTGATGATGGCGGCACAGCTATCTCTACGACCGGCTACATCTTCCACGGTGAGTATGATCGTATTTTCTCCTAGATTCTTACAATCCAAGCTCTCAATATTGAGACTTAGGGTAAAGTCAGGACAATTATCTGAAGATCCGCCATCTACATCTGTTGGGGTATAGCTGTCTCCTAGATTGATGGTGATAGGACGGCAAACTGCGATAGGAGGCGTTTCCTCAATGCTGAGGTTGAATTCAAAACAGCTTTCTCCAATCTCGCTGCAACTCCCTTCACCTCTTACGTAAAGACGAGTACTATTCCCGACCTTGTAGCTAATACTATTGCCAGTACCTACCGCTGGACCTGTTCCACAAGCTTCTTCGTACCATACCCATGCTGTGGCACCGTTTAACTCACCTTCAACTGAGATAATAATAAGATCGCCCACACAGTAGGGTCCTACCTCACTGGCGCTGACTGCACTAATTTCATACGCACTACAGCAACGTAGAACACAATCGAGCGGTAAAACTGGGGCATTGAAGTCGTCGACTATCCAATTGGCCGCATTGTTGACCAATGTTCTTGTTTCGTCTGGTTCAGCGGGACCGGGTTCGATACAGGCGTAGTAGGCATTATCAACCTGTGGGCTAATAGAAATGGAATTGACGCCATCTGTGAAGACGTTCGGCTTATTGGATTCGATCGTCCCAATTTCACCGGTATCCCAGTCTCCATTCATTTGGATGGCTGCCAGAAAGCTACTTTCATCAATGGCCGTGGGGGCTGTACCTTGATAGGCAAAAATCTGATCGCCACTGGTAGAAAGGTCGAGTGGCGTGCCACTAACACTTCCGGCTATTTGTCCATCAGCATCTTGGACGGTTTGAGTGAGGTCAAATACATTGAATTGCGAACCACAATTATAGGGTCTACAAAAGGTAATTTGAATGTCACCCTCTCCTGCGCGAAAGCCACCGTTGGGTAACCAGCCTCGGTCGGTAAAGTTAATAGTCGTCCCCGCATCAATGTCCTTCAGAATGGCAAATGAAAAATCATCCTCATCGGCACTATAAGACACAAAGACGAGATCCCCTAAGGCTAAGGGGGATGAGCCAAGAAAGGCAATTTCCACTTCATCTTCAGAAGTCCCGCAATCATTGGTTTGTGCTAGCGTCCAGCGGAGACGGTAGGCCTGACCCAAGGTACCTTGGAAGGTAGCAGTAGGATCTTGGGTATCGGAAATCAGACCCAATCCATCGCCTGCATCTGAGAATGACCACATACCTGATCCGGAGGCCCCATTAGCGGCTAGGGTGATAGTGGTAGTGCCTTCGACCTTTTGGTCGGGCCCGGCATCTGCCAAAACACCTCCTATGTTGATCATGACAGCTGTACAGTTAAGGTCAATTACGCAACCACCTCGGGCAGCTACAAAGATACTGCCACTGACCGGAGGTACTACTTCAATCATATTGCTTGTGCTAGTGGCTAGTAGCTGACCATTGCAGCTTTCTGCAAACGCAACCCATTCTGTTGCACCATTTAAAGTGCCATTTATATTTAGGGTGATCGCATCACCTGGGCAAGGATTGATGGTGGGGACGTCGACACTTTCGATAAGCGGTAAGGTGCAATTCTCACAAGTAAGTTGACATAGCGTAGTACTATTGAGGGCAAAAGGCGAGTCGCTGGCATCCCAAAGACTCGCCGTGTTGAGTACGCTGGCTAATTGGCCTTCTGGCGCGCTGGTAGTACTGCAATTGTATTTTGCATTTTGCACTTTGGGTATAATGGCTATGGCGTTTTCACCATTCGTAAATACGGAAGGCAGGGCAGATTCATTAGTATTCGTCGCATCAGCATCCCAGTCTCCATTCATCTGGATGGCTGCTAAAAAGCCGCTTTCATTGCCGGCTGTAGGAACGCCACCTTGGTAGGCAAAGATCTGATCACCAGAGGTAGATAGGGCTAGGAAGTCTCCTGATACAATTGTACCGGCGATTTCTCCCGATACATCCTGTACCACCAATTGAGGAAGATCATAGACGATGAATTCACTCCCACACTCGTAAGCTTGGCTGAATTCAAAGGTAAAAGTATTTTCTCCGGGCCTAAATCCGCCAAAAGCAAACCAGCCCATTTCGGTAAAACTAATAGTTGTACCAGCGTTGATATCTCGTAGGATAGCGAAGGCAAAGTCATCTTCATCCGCATTGTAGGCGGTAAAGGCAATGTCACCCAGCTGGAGAAGAGTGGGGTTGAGAAAACTAATGAGCACCTCATCTGTACTTTCTCCTGAACAACTTGGCGTTACAATCGTCCAGGTGAGTTGATAACTTTGTCCGCTGGTCCCACTAAAAAGGCTCGTAGGATTATTGGGCGCTGCAATTACGCCATTTCCATCTCCTGCATCTATAAAACTCCAGGTGCCGGTACCCCCCACTGGGCTATTTCCTTGGAGGGTCGTACTGGTCATTCCGCTACCCAACCTTTGATCCGGGCCAGCATTGGCTTCCGTTCCATTTACCGTTATTTCAATGGCGGTGCAATTGGGGTTGGTGACGCAGCCCCCTAAGCCCCCGATATAGAAGGTGCTAGATTTCGTAGCTGTCCACTGGATCGAATTGATGGTGGATGTAGTTAATTGCTCTCCTGTACAACTGCCATTATTTAGGCTCCATAGGTTGGCGTCATTCAGGTTTCCGTCAATGCTGAAAGTGATTACATCTCCCAGGCAAAAAGTATTATTTATACTATTGGTACTAATGCCATTAATCACTGCTGCCGTACAAGCGCCTTGACAAAAGAAGGAGCAAGCTACACGGAGGTCAAACCTACTAGTACTTGAGTTTTCGAAGTCCCAATTCTGTCTCTTATACACATCTCCGAGCCCACGAGACCGAGGCTGATCTCGT
>CAJXUM010000524.1 GCA_913060855.1 uncultured Lewinella sp.
CTATCCTCTTCGTCGGCAGCGTCAGATGTGTATAAGAGACAGTATAAGCACTGGTAAAAGCTGAAAACATCATCAAGATACTTGCGCAAGCTACTGCTAATGCAAACTTCTTGGGATGTATTTTATTCCTACTATACTGCTGCTGTCTTACTGCCACCTCCATTTGATTATATTTTATCAACAAATAAAAGGATCAAAGAAAATGGAATATACCCAAAAGAGTAAAACATTAAACGGAGTGCCGTTTTGCGTTCTGGCTTTTGGTAAAATGCCCAAGACATTATGATGTAACCCAATCCCAGTAGACCCACCAAAATAGCTGAGGTCAATCCACTAACACCTATCATATAGGGCAGTATACTCACCGGCAATAATACTAAAGCACATAAAAAAGATTGCCAGCCTGTTTCTTTGTCATCCATCTTCCCATCTTTCATCGGTACCAACTTGTATCCCGCCTTGCTGTAATCTTCATACCCTAGCCAACCGATGGCCCAAAAGTGAGGAAATTGCCAAAAGAACTGGATACCAAAAAGGCAGAGTGCTAATAAACTCAATTGCCCCTCGATAGCGACACAACCAATCATAGTAGGTAGTGCGCCAGGTATAGCGCCAATCAAAACGGCTAAGGGTGATATTCGTTTCATTGGTGTATATACAAAAGCATAAAACACCATCGACAAGGTCCCTAAAAATGCCGCCCAAGGATTAAACAAAGCCAAAAGGCTAATGCCAATTAAACTCATAAATCCGGCAGCTAAGACCGCTTCAGACACTGTCATTCTCCCAGCAGCCAAAGGCCGGTTAGCAGTCCGCGTCATCAACTTGTCATAGTCCTTTTCAAGTACTTGGTTCAAGGTATTGGCTGCCCCGGTAACTAAAAAGCCACCCAAAGCTAGAATCCCTACTGCTGCCCAAGTCCATTGACCATCGCTTGCAATGAGGAACGCCATCACTGAAGAGAAAACCACCGTCAGTGTCAACCTTAACTTCACCAGCATCTTGTAGTCCTGTACCTTTTGTACAAAAACCGATGTCGATGCCCCCTGCTCTATTACTTTTGTGGCCAAAGTATATCAATTTAGACTTGCGGGGCAATCCGCCCAATAGGTTTCATTCTTCCGCAAGTAGCTATAGGCTAATTAATGCGCTCCTTCCGCTTTCTCTTTCTCAGTCAGAGGAGTGACCTGGGTAACAAATTCCTTACCGTCTTTACCATAATCATATGGCCAACGTTGTACAGTTGGAATTTTTCCAGGCCAGTTTCCGTGTCCTACATTGATTGGAGTAGTCCATTCCAATGTGCTCGATCCGTAAGGATTCTGCGTAGTCATCTTCTTACCTCTCCAGATACTGTAGAAGAAATTGATCACCATCAACATTTGCAAAGCAAAAACGATAATCGCTGCAATGGTTATGAATTTATTCATGGTTCCGAAATGACGGAAAGTATCAAAAATATCGAAACTGTAGTAACGTCTTGGAACACCAGCCATACCCAAATAGTGCATCGGCCAGAAGATGGCATAAGCGCCAATCAATGTTCCCCAGAAGTGAATCTTTCCTAACGTTTCATTCATGAAACGACCAGCAAACATTTTAGGGAACCAGTGATAAACACCTGCATACATACCGAAGAAAGCCGCGATACCCATTACAATATGGAAGTGAGCTACTACGAAATACGTATCGTGCAATTGAATATCAATCGCAGAGTTACCCAAGAAAATACCAGTCAATCCACCAGATATAAACATCGATACAAATCCGATCGCAAATAAATTAGCGGAATTAAACCGAATATTACCGCCATACAGCGTGGCAATCCAGTTAAATACTTTCACCGCAGAAGGTACCGCGATAATCAAGGTGAAAATCACAAAGAAATTGGAAATGAATGGGTTCACACCAGACATAAACATGTGGTGGGCCCAAACGATAAAAGATAAGAATGCAATGGCCAAGATGGAATAAACCATGGCCTTATATCCGAAAATAGGCTTACGAGCGTGTACAGATAATACTTCTGATACAATACCCATCGCAGGCAAAATAATGATATATACTTCAGGGTGACCCAAGAACCAGAACAAGTGCTGGTATAATACCGGGCTACCACCGACGTGATCCAAAGCCTGACCGCCAATAAATATTTCACTTAGGAAGAAACTGGTTCCCAATCCACGATCACACATCAACAAAAAGAAACCAGATGCTAATACAGGGAAAGAGAGAATACCAATGATCGCCGTAACAAAGAAGGCCCAAATGGTCAATGGCAAACGCCACATGGTCATCCCTTTTGTACGAAGATTCAATACAGTCGTAACATAGTTGATACCGCCTAATAGTACAGAAACAACGAATAGAACCAAACTAACGGTCCAAAGCGTCATACCTGCTCCAGATCCAGAGGATGCCTGAGGCAAAGCACTCAAGGGCGGATAAGCCGTCCATCCCCCAGCAAAAGGTCCTGTGTTTAGGAATAAAGAGGCAAACATCACGACCCCCGCTAAAAAGAAAAACCAATAGGAAAACATATTAAGCAGCGGAGAAGCCATATCTCGGGCACCAATTTGCAAGGGAATCAGCAAATTACTAAAGGTACCACTTAAGCCGGCTGTCAATACAAAGAATACAATGATTGTACCGTGCATCGTCACCAGCGCATAATAAAACTCAGGGGCTAATGTTCCGATACCTGCTTCATTCACTGTGATCCACTTACCAAGAATAGGCTTTAACCAAGCCATACTCTCTTCCGGGAAGCCCAACTGTAAACGAAATACCAGCGACATCAATCCACCAATGATCGCCCAGAACATTCCTGTAATAAGGAATTGCTTGGCAATCATCTTATGATCCTGGCTGAAAATATAAGTTGTTACAAAGTTCGATTGATACTTATCCCCATGGTGATGATCATGGAAGTGATCATCATAGCCGAACTCCTCAATGAGAAGATCTTCTTGTGTCTGAGGTGCTGTTATTGCAACATTAGAAGCCATTGATAAAAAAGTTTATTGTTCATCTCCAAAATAGGAGACTATAAAATTTTATTATTTCTCTACGTAGTGGGTCGTTACTACTACTGTGTCAGAATCTTGAATTCTGTACGACGGTTACTAGCTCGACCTGCATCAGTGTCATTTGTATCTACTGGACGATCCTGACCGTAACCCGCAAAATTCAATCGGTCAGTAGCGATGTCCCGCGCTACAATATAATCATAAACTATTTTTGCGCGAGATTCAGATAAAGCTTGGTTCGCTTCTGCGTCCCCTGTATTATCTGTGTGACCTGCTACTTCAATAGTCATATTGCTATACTGATTCAACATATCCACTACATTATCTAACTCATAACGGGAAAGCGGCGTAAGTGTTGACGATCCTGTCTCAAAATTTACATTTTCAAGACGGATAATTCTTAAGCTATCTTCTACAGCGGCGCGAGCCTTGTTAACGGCAGAATTAAAAGCCGCCTTTCGCTCCTTGATTTCAAAGTCTAGCAGTTCGTCTTTATACGGATCCTCATCAGTACCTCTGATACTAGATAGGTAAAATGATTTTTGACCATTCAACCAAACCTCGTACTCATCTTCCTCCACAACGCGAACGAGTCTTCTCATACTAAAGTGACCTTTACCACAAAGCTCAGCACATGCTAACTCATAGTTGAAAGTCTCCCAAAGCATTTTTTCAGGCTCATTAATGTCAGGCGCCTGATATTCAGGGTATTTGCTCAACTCCTCTCGGTATTCTTCTGTCGTTTTAGTTGGTGTGAAGACAAAGTAAGTAGGCATACCTGGTACAGCATCCATCTTTACACGAAAGTGTGGTAGATAGAAGTTGTGCAGCACATCTCTTGCGATAATTCTCACCCTAACTTTCTTACCTTTTGGTAAAACGATTTCGTCCACCATCAAGTCGTCCATATTCTTCTCATCGGTCCAAACCTGACCCAATGCATTTATACCATTGATTTTGGTGTAGTCACGAGTTCCCAATTTACCATCAGGGCCAGGATAACGCAACGCCCATGCAAACTGATAACCAGTAGCTTCAAACTCAATCACTTCTTCGCCCGGTTCTACATCAGCCATCGTTTCATTCCAAACATCCAAACCACCCACTACTAAGAAAGTCATAACTATAGCTGGAATAATCGTCCAGATGATCTCTAGTTTATTATCATGAGGCATAAACAATGCCTTGCGATCTTTCTTACCCTGGTATTTCCAAGCAAAGTAGAAAAGCAGAATTTGCGTAATAATGAAAACAATGCCCGTAAAAAACAAGGTAACATTGAACAAGTAATCCAAACTCATACCATGTTCAGAGGCCGCTTCATGTGGACCATAGCCCAACATCCAGTTTCTGTAGTAAAAAGCAGATACAACCGTAGCCACCAAGAATACAATCATAAAGATCATACCGATGCTTCCGTTCATTCGGTTAGTCTGTTCCTGAACCTCTTCCTCCCCTCTTATTTTTCCTGCCAACTCCGTTACCTTACCCACCTGAACGGCGATAACGGCAAGCAGAACAACACAAATTATAGCCAGTAATGCGGTCATTATTTATTGTTTTTATTCTATATCAAAAATACAGAATTCACTAAACTTGTTCAGCCCAAGGCTGATTGTCGATTTTGTTTAGAATCAATCTAAATAAACTACACGTGATGGTGTAGACTTTCTTCAATGTATGGATCATTAGCTGGCTCCAAAGGTTCCTTGGCCAATTGGACAAAGAAGAACAAGATGAAACCGGACAAAAACCCAATAAACGTCCCCAATTCCAATAAACCAGGAATAGTGAAACCCATCATAAATCCAGCTGCATGATGTCCACCATCTGCACCATGCGCCATTACTTCGTGCGCTGTGTGCAAAATACCAGGCTTCAACATCTGGAAGAAGTCCCACCAGTGTCCAAATAACGTAACAATAGATACGAAGGCCAAAGTACCATACTTACGCTTCGTGTCGTTACGCATCAATATGAAGAAAGGAGTGATAAAGTTCAACAGCAAATTCCCCCAAAACAAGACCGGATATTGTTCCATCCGGGTTTGGAAATAAACCGTTTCCTCCCCTACGTTAGCATACCAAATCAACATGAACTGAGAGAACCACAAGTAAGTCCAGAAAATACTGAACGCAAATAGGAACTTACCCAAATCATGTAGGTGATCGTCCGTTACATTCTCATAGTATCCTTTACCTTTCAAGAAGATCAGTCCAAGAATCGTCAAAGCAAGCAAAGATACAAACCAACTCACGCCAGTATACCACGCAAATAAGGTACTATACCAGTGGGCCTGTCTCTTATACACATCTCCGAGCCCACGAGACCGAGGCTGATCTCG
>CAJXUM010000525.1 GCA_913060855.1 uncultured Lewinella sp.
TCCTCTTCGTCGGCAGCGTCAGATGTGTATAAGAGACAGGTATAGGTCATTACCCATAAGTCTAGGGCAAAACGCTTGTTGGCATCCACCTCTTCTAGATAATAACCGGCATTAGGAATATAGCCAGCAAGGTCTGAATTGAGCCACAGCCAATCTTTGATGCTTTGTCCATGTTGGGGGTAGCGGATCACGGATTGGTCCGTCACCGTAGCGGATAAATAAGCGGCCTGCTTGGTGTTGGTATTGATTTCCAATTCCACTTTTTGCCGAGGGCGGAAATGAGAGTAAGCTTGTTTAAATTTAAGTACCGAGGAGTTAGATAGGTTATGAATAAAAACCAGTCGTTCAGCTACTGGCTTACTAGTGGCATCAAATAAAGTCAAGTGGGCCAGGCCCTCGGGAATGGCTGATTTATCGAGAATGATCGCCGCTTCTTCGTCTAAGTCTTCTACTAGGCAGAAGGTTTGTCCACGCGTATGGCCTACCAGAAAAGCACCCTCCAAAGAGCGCTGCGCACTCGCCGCTACCTCGATGTACAACCGATCTTCCCTGGCATTATTGACCTTCATGACAAACCCCGCTGCTTTCACCTTGGGCAATGGGAAATCATAATCTATTCCCTCATGGTGCACACGAGCTATATAAGAACTACCCTTTTGCGGTTGTAAGCTAAATAGACCCATACCTTGATGTATGGTCTTTTCTTCGAGTACAGCTTGCTTTCGCTCATCAATCACGCTGATTTTGGCATCCAAGGGCTGCCCGCTTAGATCGACGACCTTAAAACTGACATTGCTCAATAATCCTTGCACCAATTCCCCTCCTTCCGGATAAAAGCTTAGTGAGAGCGGGGGCGATGATGGTGTATTCAATTCGCTAGTTAGCAAAGGGCCTTCCATGCTGACCGCTAATGAATCAGCAGCAATACTGTAGTCTAAAACAGAAACGAGCCGTTGGTAGAAAAAATTGGAATCAAAATTGCGCATATAATCGGAGTAGGCTCGGATTTGATATTGGCCTGCGGGGTAACTCTGATCCAGTGTGAAGCTTCCTGCTAGTCCACGATCTTTATGTAATTGCTGACTAGCCACTATTTCTCCATTGGGATGGATTAAATCCACATATAAAACCTTGCTCACTGCGGTTGGCTGATGAGTACTCGCATCTAACAAATAAGCCTTGAAATGAATCGTCTCCCGATTGGTATAATAGGGCTTATTGAGATGTACATAGGTCTTTTCTTGTGGCACTTTTCCCAGATAGTCGATCATCCTATTGGAAAGCGTTTGGGCAGGTTGACTGTCGGCAAAAGAAAGCGCATCATGGTTATAATTGATGGGCATTAAATCGGCTACCCGATAATCTGTCCAATGACCGAGTTCTTCAATTTCGGCTACATTGATGAGGTTACCAGCCTGATCGATGATGATCTTTCCACTGCTGGATCGCAAAAAGGAAGTAGCGAAGCGTTTTGCCGGGCTAGCCATGGGATTGCGAGCCTCTCCTTTGGCCAGCTTTCGATCACTGATAGCCAGAAAATTTTCGATGAATAAGGTGTCTGCCTTTTGCCCCCTTTTTAGGTCCAAAGCTTCCCAAGGAATGGGTTTATAATCAATCGCTCCCTGCTGATTGAATTGGGCTAAGCCGAGGAGGTAGGGCTCCTTACCCGATTGTTCTTGCCGCAAAGATTGAAAGAAATGGGTTTTCGAAGCGCGGAAGCTTCGCGATCGTGCCTTTTGCACCCGCTTTTCATCGCCTGCACCTGGGATCTCCCGGAAAAAGACTTTCCCGGCATAGATTACTTCCCCCGACCGATTGACATGGAACGTATCCAGGTAAAAACGCAGCTGATACCCCAATGCCCGATTAGCAATGGCTATATAATCCATGGCCTGGGCACTCAATCCCCTCGCTATTTCCTGAAACAAAAGCACTTTGGGATTCGAAATTTCGACCTTTCGCCGATTGTTGGATTTACCCAAAAAAGCATTTTCGAATTGCCGCATCCATTGCTTGCGCTTGCCCGATGCCTTGGATTTTACCACTACCTCATCTATTCCCACGGCTTTAGGGCTAAGTGATAGGCGAGGTGGTAATTGTTCTCCCGCTTTTAGGACTATACTTTTGATGTCGTAGCTGAGGTGGGAAATGACGATTTCGACTTGGCCCAGGCCTTCGATGGATAGTTCGAAGAAGCCATTCTCGTCACTACTGGTTCCGATAGAGCTATTGGAAATGAAGATGAAGGCGGCTGGAATGGCTTCTTTCGTAGTTTCATCCACGAGTTGAGAACGGAGCAGCTGTGAAAATGAATTGGAGGCCAGTCCTATGATAAGTAGGGTCGTGAAAAAAGCCTTTAATTTCATACTAGATACTTCTTAAGGTAATGCCTGAATATAAGGTCTTCTATCTATTCTTAGGCCAATTCAAGTCTATAATTTCATCATTTAGCATATAAGAAATAAGTGTTTCTTCCTTGTCGCTATAAGTTTTGTCCTGCACAAAACCATACTTTTCAAGCAGCCTAAGCGAGGACTGGTTTCTTTTATCAAGAATAGCTCGAATCTTATGCAAATGCATTTGTTGGAAACCGTAACCAAGCACAGCAGCTACCGCCTCTTGCATAAAGCCGCGGCCCTGGAAATGGGGAAGTAATTCATACCCGATTTCTGCCTGCGCTTCTTCCTCGACGATATTCCAAAGACAAATACTACCTATCATAGGACCATCTTTTACCGAAATTGCCCATATGATCCACTGATTCTCTTGAACCCCCTTTATCATCTTGTTGATATATGCTACTGCATCTGCTTCTTGTTGGAGAAGCGGTCGATCTAGGTATTCAGCCACAATAGGATTAGATCGCAAAGCAAAGATCGTTTTGCTATCTTTTTCCTCGAAGGACCGGAGGTGTAATCGATCGGTCAACAAATCCGGAAAGGGACTGAAATCTAGTTGGATCATAGACTAGAATCTAAGTTATGATACTAGCTTGTCCAATTTCTCAATAATAGCCTGTGTCACCTCTCCTGTATCCGCCTTACCTCCCAAATCCGGTGTCAGAACCTTCCCCTCACTCGTCACCGCTTCTATCGCATCTACAACCGCCTTGGCTGCCTCGGTTTGTCCTAAGTGATCCAACATCATAGCGCCCGTCCAAATACAAGCAATGGGATTGGCTAAGCCTTTGCCCGCGATGTCGGGCGCGCTGCCGTGTACGGGTTCGAACATGCTAGGATATTCCCGCTCAGGATTCAAATTGGCACCCGGCGCAATGCCCATGCCGCCCACCACTGCTGGCCCTAAATCGGATAAAATGTCTCCAAATAAATTGCTGGCGACGACGACATCAAACCAGTCGGGATGCTGTACAAAATGGGCCGTCAAAATATCGATATGGTATTGGCTTCTTTCTACTTCGGGATATAGTTTCCCTATCTCCTTAAAGCGTTCGTCCCAGAAAGGCATGGTGTGAATAATGCCATTGGACTTAGTCGCACTGACTAGGTTTTTTCCGCGAGACTGCGCTAGGTCAAAGGCAAATTTCATGACTTTGTCCACGCCTTTGCGAGTGAAGACGCTTTCTTGTACCGCCATCTCAGCATCCGTCCCTTCATACAAGCGTCCTCCGATAGAAGAATACTCTCCTTCATTGTTTTCGCGAACGATGTAAAAATCTATCTCGCCGGGATTTTTCAAGGGAGAGTCCACCCCTTTTAAAAGCCGTACAGGACGAAGATTGACATACTGCTGGAAAGTACGACGAATGGGTATCAATAATCCCCAGAGCGATACATGATCGGGCACACCAGGGAAGCCCACTGCGCCTAAGAAAATGCCATCGCAATCCCTCAGTCGATCGAGACCATCGTCCGGCATCATTTTGCCATGGTTTTTATAATGTTCACAGGAGTAATCGTAGCTTTTATACTTGAGTTGAAATCCGCCTAAGGCAGCCGCCTTATTTAAAACCTCCACAGAAGCAGGAATAACTTCTTGCCCAATGCCATCTCCGGGCAAGAGCGTGATTTGATAGGTGTTCATGTTTTTATGATTGCGTAAGTTGGTTATGAAAAGAAGGTGAGCAGTGCCGCTATAGTTTCTTGTGGTGCTTCTTCGGGTAAGTAATGGCCACAGGGAAGGCCGTGTCCGCTTACCTCGTCCGCCCACTTTCTCCATTCTGCTAATACATCGTACTTATTACCCACAAAACCTTTCTCTCCCCAAAGAGCTAGAAGCGGGCATTGGATGCGACGACCAGCGTCGATGTCTACTTGGTCATGTGCGATATCAATGGTAGCAGAAGCTCGATAGTCTTCACAACTGGCATGGATCGTTTCCGGCGTAAAACAGCGAATATATTCGGCTAAGACTTCCTCCGTAAAGGCACCACTGTCACGTCCCCATTGCCCAAACTTTTTGCTCAGAAAATACTGCGGATCTGCGCCAATCAGCCGTTCGGGAAGGTCAAAGGGTTGAATAAGAAAAAACCAATGGTAATAGGCTTTGGCAAATTCCATATCCGTCGTGGTATACATCGTATAGGTCGGCGCAATATCTAGCACGGCTACTTTTTTGATCCGTTCTGGATAGTCCAGGGCTATCCGATGTGCTACTCGCCCCCCTCTATCATGGCCTGCTAAGTCAAACCTTTCAAAACCTAAGGATTGCATCAATAAGACCTGGTCTCTTCCCATGGCTCGTTTGGAGTAGGGCGCGTGATCTTCGGTCGTAGGGGGCTTGGTTGTATCACCATAGCCACGCAGGTCACTGACGACTACGGTAAAGTGCTTTGCCAAAGCAGGCGCTACTCTGTGCCACATGACGTGGGTTTGGGGATAGCCGTGAAGAAGCAGGAGGGGAGGTCCGCTTCCGGCTTTTACATAAGGGATTTTGATTCCATCAATGATGGCCTGTGAAGTGTCGAAGGTGTCAAACATGGGTTGGTTTAGTACGGTGTAATAAAGTAGGACTTCAGAAGTTTTCCAAGGGTGCATCCAGTAAACTTCTGAAATCTAAGTCCTGGCTGACTGACGGGGGTTGCAGGTGGGAAATACCTGTAACGGCTAGTGTCCGTGGGCCACAAGCTCATGTTTGTTGGCCGATTTAAGTTGCGGGCTCCTACCCGCAGTCAATATACGGCGGGCAGGAGCCCGCAACTTAGGACCGCGAACGAGCACGAGCTCGTCGCGAACATTCAAACATGCTCCAAAATAGGCTCGACCTCTTCTTCAGCCACCACTTCCTCTTCCTCCTCTTCTTCGCCTCCTTTCTTAGGCCAAATATGGAAGCCGCCTTTGGTGAAATCGGATAGTTTCCACGTTCCCCAAATCCCATTTTCATCGACATGCCCGTCGTAGAAAAC
>CAJXUM010000526.1 GCA_913060855.1 uncultured Lewinella sp.
TCTACACTATCCTCTTCGTCGGCAGCGTCAGATGTGTATAAGAGACAGGCGTAGTACCACGAACAAGCACGAGCTTGTCGCATACAGTAATTTGTAGAGTTTTCTATTTAACCCAAGTCGACATAACCGATATCGTCCCATATGTCTTCCAGTAATGTTACATCTATCACACCTCGCCCATTTTCATAATTCGACGCACTACTAAAGACATAGTGTTCAGCACAGTGCACGATCCTTGCCTGAACTGGATTTTGATGAATATAGTTAAGTTTCTGTCGTATCATCCAAGGGCTGTATAAAAGGACGGGATGATTCCCTCTTTGCCAAACTTGATGCTCACTATTCGTTTTATTCTTTCTAGCATTAAAGGAAAACCGATTTAGCAGCCAATCTCTACGGCTTTCTGGCTGCGAATAATCTTGGAGATAACTGACAATTTTATTTGCAGTGTAGGACTTAAAACTTTGAATGATATTGGAAAGCTCAGTTTCTTTTTCCGCTTGAAAAATCAGATGCAAGTGATTCGACATGATCACATAAGCATAAATGATTAAACCTTTCTTGGCTTGACAGAATTTCATACTGTTTATCAACAGTTCCGAATAAACAGGCCGTGTAAATAAGTCCACCCATTCTACAACAGTAAAGGTCAAAAAGTATATCCCTTTTTGATCGTGAATTTTGTAGCGCATTTTTAAGTATAATTATTTCAGAGAGTTCTTTCAAGATAAGACTATTCACGATGACTAGCAAGTGATGATTCACCTTTTTGTTGGTGCCTCCTAGACTGTCCGTTCCGAGCTCATGCTCGTACACGCGCTTAAGTTTCGGGCTCCTGCCCGATTGATATGGCTTGGGAGTAGCGGCCAGGAGCCCGCTGCGTAAGACCGCGAACAAGCAGGAGCTTGTCGCGTACATTAGTTAGTATTTTTTTACTCAATCCTACTCGCCTATACTCGTCCGTTACGAACTCATGCTCGTACACGCGCTTAAGTTTCGGGTTCCTGCCCAATTGATATGGCTTAGGAGTAGCGGCCAGGAGCCCGCTGCGTAGAACTGCGAACAAGCATGAGCTTGTCCCGTACAGTAGTTGATAAAGCCCTGCAGCCATGACTTAGCGGCCATCGCCGAAGCCGTCTGTTACGAGCTCCTGCTCGTATACACGTTTGCGTCGCGGGCTCCTGCCCGTAGTAAATAGAACAAAAGTAGAGCGGGCAGGAGCCCGCGACGTAGAACGGCATACAAGCACGAACTTGTAGCCAACCAAACATGAACCGCGAACAAGCAAGAGCTTGTCGCGTACAAAAATATCGAGCCGCCTGCGGCGGCAAAAAAGAAAAGAAAAGAAAGAGCAAAGGGTAAAAGGGATAAAGTACAAAGGGCTAACGGGCCCTGGAAAGCCGAAACCCAATGAAGTTGAACCAGTAGTCTGGATAGCTGAAGTAGTTGCGAAAAGAGACGCGGGCGATGTTGACATTGTAGTACCACGAACCGCCACGCAAAACTCGCCTATTTCCTTCAACAGGTCCTTTAGGATCGTTAATGACTCCTTTTTCTCTTTCATAAGCACCATACCAATCACTACACCACTCAAATACATTACCACTCATATCATGAATACCCAATTCATTCGCTTTTAGATCACCGTTGGGATGAGTAGTATTGCCTGAATTACCACGATACCAAGCCACTTCAGCTATATCATTGCTGCCCGCATAACGATAGCCCTGACTACCTGTGCCTCCGCGAGCCGCAAATTCCCACTCCGCTTCAGTAGGTAGACGGTAGGTTTGACCCGTCTTTTCACCGAGCCAGTTGGCATAAGCCCGCGCAGCATACCAGGAAACACCTGTAATAGGATGCTTTTCATAGCCACTGGAGACCTCAAAACCGTCCTTGCCTTCAGTTATTTTCCCATACCTAGAATTATACCAGGTCGCTCCTCCTTCCTCCTGATTTCCCTTATCTTGCAAGAACAGGACAAACTCTTCATTCGTCACTTCATACTTCCCCATCCAGAAGTCACTGAGGTTTACTTCTCGGGTGGGTAATTCATCCTCTTCGCAATCTTCTCCATCTCGGCTTTCCACACAGCCCATAGTAAAGGTGCCTCCTTCTACCAAGACCATTTCTGGTTCAAGGTAAGGGTTGGAATAGAGTGGTACGGCGATTTCGTCAGGGTCACCATCCAGTTCGATAATTGTGGCCTCTTTAAAAATCCTTCTGACTAGGGGTAAAACGCGTTCGGCGTCTCTACTATTGGTGAACCGGCCTAAATAAGTCCTGATACTACCTCGAATTTCATCTTGGTAAATCCGTCCCAGGGCGGAGAGTTCCTTCCTACGAGAAGAAATGGCTTCGGAAATATTCCTGCCGTAATTAGGGGCAAGTTGAATGGAGAAAAAGGACTTTTGGGTACCTGTTTTAGCCATTTCTTTCTCTACCTTGAAGTAAGCCGCTTTGGTAGGGACGGTTCCTGCATTGGCGATTCGTTGGAGGGTGACCCGGTAATATTGGCCATTGGCTTCAATCACCTGGGCTTGATTCAGTTCCATAGTGCCAGAAAATAAGACGGAGCTGGTATCTTCTTGTACCTCACTTTGATTGATGCGCACCTCTGCACTCTTTCCATCTTTCGCTAAGCTAAGGGGCCAGATATAGGCCACGTCTTCAATAGAAAGGAAGAACTTTTTCCCCAATAAGTCTCTAGGTTTTACCCAAAGATTTTCGTCAATTAATTCCCACCTAACATTAGGACAGCCTTTGTTGGCAAGCGTTCCCTTTATGTTGGGACATTCATCCTCACTGTCTATTACGCCATCGCCATCCGTATCCTCATCGGGAGGTAAGAGGTCAATTGTGATCGTAATATCCCCCGACTTTTTTAAGTTTTCCAGTGCAAATGACTCGACTTTGTCGGCATAGCTTTCTTTGGTTATGGTAAAGGTGATATTCTCATCAGCAGTAGGCGGCAAAGTATAACTAAAGTCGCCATTAGCAGCAGAAACAGTCGTGCCATACCCCCAATCGATGGTAGCGCCCTCTATGGGCTGCCTTCCAGCGGCACTCCCGGGTCTTTTCCCCATCACTCTCCCCGTCAAGGCGATACTCCGACTGCAAGACAATTCATCTAATACTCGGACGGTTGAAAAAGCACTATCTCGACCGCAAGCATTCTGTACATATATCCAAACCTGGTATTCGCCAGGCGAGGTGAAGCTTTGGCGCAAAGAGGTAGCCGTCGAGGTCGCGATGATTGCTTGCGGACTTGTAGTTGGAGTCCTTTGCTCAGTAGATTGTTGCACGTTGGATGCCCCTGCTAACTTGATGATTTTCCATTGATGTTCTACTGCCCCTATATCTGAAGCATAAAAGGCAAGGTCAAAGGGCGGGCAAGCTTCTCGATCTTCCATTACTGCCGGCGCGACAGCAGGGGCCAAGGCATTGATCCGTTGGGCCACTGATTTATTGATGATGCCGAGGGAATCGCAATTCATATAGCCGGTCAAGCGGACGGTCCAATTGCGCCCAGATGAGTAGCGATGTCGGGCCTGCTCAAAAGCACCTAAGCTATCCTGCTGGCCATCGCCCCAATCTAGGATGAAATACTCGAAATTTTGTTGAGTATCACTATTATTCTTGAGGCTTATTTCATCTCCTATACAGAATTGCTCATTGGCAATCTGGAAGGCTACCTGCGGGGCGCAACCTTCGCCTATGGGCACAGGAGCTGCTGGGGCAAAAAAGGATTTCAAGTTGGGCTGCAGGGCATAGTCATTGAAAAAGGCGCTATTTTCTAAGGTTTCATAGGCCTCTTGTGCAGCTTCCTTTTGGTCCAAATACCAATAGCAGAGTCCTTGCGCATGCAGAATTTCAAGCCGCTCATTGCTTTCTTCAGCTGCCTGATCAAAGTAGTCTTGTGCCTTTTCTAATTGAGGCCTATCTTGCTCCAATTCCAAATAATCATTGAAAGTCGTTGCGCCAATATTGAAGAGTGCTTTGGAACGATTGGCGATGGCAAGTTCATAATTCTCACGGAGTTGTTTGGCTTTATCTAGGTCATTTACCGTAGCGTCTAGTAAAGGTCGGATGGAGTCGCTCACAGCCTCCTGAATTCTTTGCGAGGTATTTACGGCTTTGTTATTGTAAATAATGGCGCTATCCTGTATGGTTTCTTCCTTGAGAAAATAGGCATACTCACTGGGGCTTTTTGCAGTCACCTCTTGATCTGGCGGCGGTGCCCCTTTCACCCAATTGTGTAAGGCATCGCTCCCATTTAGTAACAACATTACCATGCCTAGCAGCAGGAATGCTAGCGCTGCACCCAAGGCCTTAAAAAAGTGTTGATTGAAGGCTAAATCGATATCGGAATGATTAATGCTTTTAGGGCCCTGCTCACTTTGTAGATAGGTAGCTAAGTTAGTAACTCCTCCCTGCGTTTTACGCCTAATACCTCCATCCAATTCTAGCAACTGCTTTTTGCCCAATAGTTTGTGCTGTTGCAGTTGTTCGATCACCGCTCTGTATTCTCCATTGGTAGGATCAAGCAGAAAGGATTGAATAGCGAGATTAGTCTGCAGTCCTAGATTCGCATGACTTCCCGCCACTTGGGGTGCCACTTCGGCTAAGGCTTCTTGTACCGCCATGCGAGCTAGTCGGTCGGTTTCTGGGTCTAGTTGATCCAGCAGTTCTTGTCTCAGTTTGGGATGAAGGGCTTGTCCTTGGAGCCAAGGTATTCTAGATAGCAATAACAGGTTGTCGAAGTTGACGGGAGCGCCAATGGCTCGGCCGATCCCAAGGGTCAATTGCCAATTAGGGTTGGGATAAACAGCCAGGGCGCAGAGCCATCGATATACTTCGGGATAATCTTTTAAGTAATCACTATAGGTAGCTGCACGCCTCCAGGCTCGATGGTTGATGTCGGGGTGGTCAGGCGGCTGAGATTGGGCTTCTTGCCACTCGGTAAAGGAGGAGCGAGGGCCGGGATCATCCGCCTCTTCTATCAAGACATCCAAGTACTTCAAGGCGGCAGCGAAACCACTGGCATCGCTATCAAAAATCGGAAATAACTGATAAATGGTAGCTTCCTTGAAGGTCCAAGAGCTGGGGGGTATGGGTGTTAATAATAAACGGCCGACCCAGGCTTCAAAGGTTTCTCGATAAAGGTCTTTCACCCGCAGTTGATCCCCTGTTTGGTCCATCAAATCATAGCCATCGCCGAGGATAACCAGGCGATGCTGCGAAAAAAGTTGCTGCAGGCGTTCGAGACTAATGCCATCAGGATAATCATTGTTCCAGAAGCGATTGAAGCTCGTATTGTAATGGAAGGAGTTGATAAAGACATCCTTATCCCTGAGGAA
>CAJXUM010000527.1 GCA_913060855.1 uncultured Lewinella sp.
CTACACTATCCTCTTCGTCGGCAGCGTCAGATGTGTATAAGAGACAGGTTTTACATCAACCATAATTCTTTATAATTTACGTTTTAGCGATTTATTATCATCGGGCTACTACCTTAGAGATATACTTATTATCTCTAAAGCCCTTCTTAAGTTCATCTAACTTAGTGGACACACTAGCATCATAAATGTTATCTTCAAATTCGATAACGAAGCCGCCGATCAAATCAGGATCAACTTCTACCGACATTTCCACTTTATCATCTGTTGTTGTACTCTCTACCAGTTTAGCCTTAATAGCATCTAACGCTCCTTCTTCCAATGGGTTGGCCGTAATTAATTTAACGGTAGAGATATGCTTCATCTTCTTGTACTGGGCAAGAAATGTTACCGCAATATCTGGCAAGTAGGCTTCTCTTCCTTTAGTCAGTAGAATATTGAAGAAAGCTACCGTCAACTCATCATATTTCCCTTCAAACAGTGCCTTGAAAACATCTTTTTTCTTGCTCTTACTGATGATAGGGCTCTTCGTCAAGAGTTTGAACTCTCTATGCTTGAGTACTTCCCGGAAGCTTTTTACATCCTCCAGAATGCGCTCTAATTTATCTTGCTCTACAGCTAGATCGATCAAAGACTTGGCGTATCGAGATGCTATTCTTTGTACGGACATAATGTGTGATTATCAGTCCATAGTATTATGGTTGGTAGTAAATCAAATCAATCAACAACAGTATTATCCATTATTGTTCAAAGATCAACTAGCTCCATTAACTATTGACCGCCTACTAGTTTAATTTAATTTCGTCCACTAAGGAATTCACAAAGCCTTTTTGCTCCGTAGATCCACTCAATTCTTTGCGAAGAATTTTCTCTGCAATTTCGATTGAGATATTTCCTATCTGGTTTTTCAGATCGGTAATGGCAGCCATTCGCAAATTCTCGATCTCATTCTTGGCGTTCAGTACAATTTTTTGCGCATCTGCTTTCGCCTTTACTTTCGCTTCACTAATGATAGCGTCTTTAGCAGCTTTAGCTTCCTTCAAAATCTTGGCTCTCTCTTCACTGGCCTGTGCCAATAACTTTTCATTTTCAGACTTCAAATTGGACATTTCCTCTCTAGCGAGCTTCGCCTCATCCAATGATTTTTGAATATCATTGTCTCTTTCCTTAAGGGCAGCCTGAATAGGCTTGAAAGCAAATTTGCTCATCAACCACCAGAAAATAGAGAAAATCAAGACCGTCCAAACAAACAAACCTGGTTCAGGACGGATGACAGAGAAATCAGCAAGAAATAATAAATCAGTCATTATTGATTACTTTTTAGTGGAGATTAAAATTCTATCCCTCACTTATCGAACTTAATGGACTTGATAAAGGTCCAGTATAATTTACGTGGAAGCATTGAACCGAACAACCAACCGTTATCAAGTTCAATGCTTAACTCTTTTGACGAGATCGTAATTATCCTACAAAGAAAGAAAGGATAATCGCGATCAAAGCAGCACCCTCTACAAGAGCTGCCATCAAGATCATGTTAGAACGGATATCACCTGCTGCGTCTGGTTGACGAGCGATAGCTTCCATTGCACTAGAACCAACGTTTCCAATGCCAATGCCTGCTCCGATTACGGCTAATCCTGCTCCAATTGCTGCTAAAGTACCAGTCATGATAACTTAAGTTTATGATAAAAATTAATGATGTTCTGCTTCGTGGTGATGCTCTTCTATCGCTGCTCCAATGTAAGAAGCAGTAAGAATACAGAATACGAAAGCTTGAATGAATGCCACCAATAACTCGATGGACATCATAAACAAGGTCAAGGGTACTGCGATGAACCCACCGAGTATTGACCCGCCGATGCTTTCTCCTGCGTCACCAAATACAAATATTAAACTCACGAAAATGATAATCACAATGTGTCCTGCCGTGATGTTGGCAAACAAACGCAACATCAGGGTCAATGGTTTGATTACTAATCCCATCACCTCTACAGGCGTAAGGATAGTTTTAACCCAAGCTGGTACACCAGGCATCCAGAAGATATGCGCCCAATAGTTCCTGTTACCACTAAGGTTGGTTACCAAGAAGGCAAACAAAGCCAATACCATGGTTACTGCTAGGTTTCCTGTCACATTACCACTTCCTGGGAAAAAAGGAATCTGACCAATCAAGTTCAACCCTAAGATGAAAAAGAAGATTGACATCAAGAAAGGTAGATACTTTTCATATTTAGGTCCCAAGAAAGGAATGGCTACTTCATCTCGGATAAAAACGAAGATGGTTTCTATCAAGGATTGAATTCCTTTAGGCGCTTTTCCTGCTCTTGTAACATAAGCCTTGGCTACTGATCGGAATAAGAGAAACAACAGCACCAATGACAATAGCATGGTGAAAACGTTCTTGGTGACCGAAAAGTCATAGTAAGAAGTGATTCCACCTCCCAACATTCCGCCATCCCAAGTACTCTTCTTATCTAGATCGTAACATTCGTCCTTATAGATCACTTGGAAAATTTCTTTGTCATCCTCTCCGTCTCTTACGCCGAAGCATTCGACGGCGACTTCACCTTTTGGAAAGGAAGCGTCTTTTACTCTCATCACTTCTCCATGATGCATCACATACCCATCAATGGCTTTGTGACCGTCGCCGTGACTGTGTAATTCAAACTTATTGGAAAGGAAAAAAGACCATCCATGCTCTGGTGCATATAGCATACAGGGCAATGGAATATAAATATCGCCATAAACGTGAAAAGCATTGGCATCCATGATGTGATGGAAGGCTGTTTCACCAGGATCGAATTCATCCTTGGATGCATCGTGACAATGGCATCCTCCTTCATGATGTTCGCCTTCTTCGGCATGCTCGGTTTCAGCTCCATGAGAATCATCACCGTGGTCTTGTGCCACAACGGCAATGCTCATCAATAAAAAGCTAAAAAGACAGATCAGAATCTTATTCATCCAACACAGAATTTATTGCGGTCCTTCAAAATCGGTGCAAAGGTATGGTATTTATAGGGATTTATAAAAACCAGATTAACCTTTTTTGCAAAGGGGTAAGCTTTATAAGTCAGTGAGTTATGCTCAAAGGGCTAAAGTAGCTCGAAAAGAAGGGCTAGATAGGCAAGTCCTAGGCATAAATGTTTTACAAATTGAGGAAATAACAGAATAATAGTTTGTAAAAAGCAGCAGTCGCCTTTTTGTTTTATTCAGCGGTCAATTTTGAGATCCACCAGGAAATTTCGTCAAATTTGAGTCAAATTTTCATTCACTGTCCTTATTTTACCTTAGTCCACTTATATCTTCCAAAAACAAAAAAAAAAATTTTATATTTGTTTCGTGTTTTTTTGAATTTGCATATCCCCCTTGCTTCCAGAATTTTTCTTATGATCGTTGATACAGTCAGCAACGATTGAGGTCAACTAAACCCATCCCCCCAAATAGGTAGCTCATATATGTCGACAGTTACATGGTCACACTCTTTAGCAACAGTGGTGTTTTAAACGCTATTTGCTATGCTAATAAGGTGATTTTTCTGCTACCCTACTCTACTCCTTACATACAATGAGAATACCCAACAAAAGATCGACTTGAAAGACAGCTACGGTATTTCCTTTTATAAAAAATGAACAGACACCACCGTGAAGAAAGTAACGAGTATAATTATATCCCTTTGGCTAAGTATTGCTGTATTCGGCAATAACCCTATTCCAGAAACCAGTTCATCTCAACTATCAGGCATTACAATTAGTCCTGCCTCGAATATTGTTATAGACTGTACCCTAGATTATTTTGATGCCTTAGAAGCCTGGCTGGATAACTTTGGAGGAGCAGCTGTGGTCAGCAATGATTGTGAGGTAGATGATGAGATAAATTGGGAATATGGGCCGACCGATTATGAAGCAGGTTGTGGGGGAGCAGAGACGTATACGGTCACCTTTATCGCTAGTAATAGTTGTGGTGATGCCATAGGGACTACTGCTTCATTTATCATAGAAGATAATCGAGGGCCGACTATCCATGCAGCCTCAGCCAGTACACTATATAGCTGTCAGAATCGTATTCCAGCTGCCTGGGCTTCTGATTCCTGTGGAGAAGTGGACTTTACCGAGACGATCGATCCCTATGTCGAGGATTATTGTAATGGTTTTTCCGTCACCTATCATTGGACCGCTATTGATGAATGCGGTAACACGACCACACTGAATAGAACCTATACCGTTCTAGGAGACAATACCCCACCTTCGATTAGTCCCCGTAGTAACTCCCCGCTACGTGATATACACAATGGAGAAACCATGCGTGTCAGCTGCATGGATAATATCGATAATTGGGATCCAAATGCCTTCAGCGTTTCAGATGTGACGGCCAATGACAACTGCTCCGACGTAGAGGTACAACTTGAGCGCAATCAAATGAATGTGGGAGATTGTAGTTCAATCGGTTATTTGAGCAAATGGCGACATACCTGGACCGCGACTGATGCTTGTGGCAATACTTCAGTATTTGAGTTCTTCACAGAAGTGATCGATAATAAAGGTCCCACCTTTTCCTATGTGCCAGCAGATATGGTTACGAATTGCCATAATATTCCTCCTCCCGAACAAGCCTGGGCATTTGATGTTTGCTCTTCTGTCAATATTAGCTTCCGGCAGGATATTGAAGCGGGGAGTTGTGGCGGTGAGTCCGTCATTGTAAGAAAATGGACGGCTACCGATGGATGCGGAAACCAAACGACAGCGCAACAGCGCATTCAAATCATTGATAATACCCCACCCAGAATCTACATTCAAGACCCTGCACTAGTAGGCTTAGTCAGTGGCGATGTAGTTGAATTGGAATGTGAGTCTTGGAACGAACTCTACTATGGTGCCGATGCAATTTTTGCCAATGATGATTGTACCCAACGGCCTGATGTACAATATGACCTACAGTTAGAACATTTCCCTACCTGTAACGAAGATGGCTTTTTCGCCCGAGCTACCTCCACTTGGATCGTATCTGATGAGTGCGGGAATAGTCAAGAACTGGTCTTGTATTTTATGGTGGGTGATCATACGCCTCCGGTTTTACAAAATGTCCCAGCTGATATCTGCGCTCCAATTTTACCTCCGTTTGCAAATGTAACCGCTACGGACAATTGCAGTGAAGTCGAAATTGCTTTTGAAGAAACCACGCCACAGCAAGGAGATGATGGCACTATATTCGTGGAGCGTCGTTGGACCGCATTTGATGAATGTGGAAATGCCGACTCGGGCGTCCAGCGAATTACGATTGAAGACCGGATTAGTCCAGTAGTTAGCATCTGTCTCTTATACACATCTCCGAGCCCACGAGACCGAGGCTGATCT
>CAJXUM010000528.1 GCA_913060855.1 uncultured Lewinella sp.
GAGATCAGCCTCGGTCTCGTGGGCTCGGAGATGTGTATAAGAGACAGGATGAAAAGTGGATCTAGAATGATGTTGATAATATTAGCAATCCACAAGGCCCGCATGGCTAGAGACGCGTCTCCTGCTCCTCGAAAAATACCATTGAGCAAAAACAGGAGCATGATAAATATATTACTGGCAAACATGATACGCGTGTAGCCCACATTTTCTCTAATTAGGGTCTCGCTACCGCCCAGCATTCGCAGGATATCATCGGCATAGATGGCTCCCGGAATACCGATTAGAAGCGCAATGACGACAGCCATGTAAATAGCTTGCAGCGCTACCTTGGAGGCTTTCTCGGGTTTGTTTTCCCCAATAAATCGGGCAATTATAGCCATGGGGGCCATACTGATGCCTATCGCTATACTATATATCAAGGTGATTACCGACTCGGTGAGTCCTACCGTTGCCACGGCGTCGGCACTAATTTTGGAAACAAAGAAGGTGTCTACGATAGCAAAAAGTGATTCCATCGCCATCTCCAAAATCATAGGAATGGCTAGTAAGACAATGGCCCTATTGATACTACCGCTGGTGTAGGACTGATTGGTTCCTTTGATCGCTCCCCAGATGAAGGATAGTATCGAGGATTTGGATGACTCATCAGTGTCGTTTTGCGGATGGTCAGGTGAAGGGTTTTCCTGAGTCATAAGAAGTCGATAAATTTAGTAGGTGATCATATAGGTCAAGGTAGGTGGGGAAAAACCAATAAATAAATCTGCCAATGGCTCCTGATGGCAACAATAATACTCCAATAAAAGCTGAATAGTTCCCAATTGTCTGTTTTTTTTGAATTTCGGGAAGAGACAAATACTTTTCCCCATTCCTTCTTAACTTTGCAATAAAAAAATGAGCCAGCAAGCATTCCAAAAAATCTGGAAAATGATTGGGTTGCGTTACAAATCGCATCCTTGGCATGGCATCCCCATTGGACCTAAATCACCCGCCGTCGTGTCTTCTTTTATTGAGGTAATCCCGTCTGATACGGTAAAGTATGAGGTGGATAAACTGACGGGCTATTTAAAAATCGACCGCCCGCAGAAATTCTCTAATATTGTTCCTGCGCTATATGGTTTTGTACCGCAGACCTACTGTCATGATCGAGTAGCTGCCTATTGCATGGAGAAAACAGGGCGAGAGGGTATTGTCGGCGATCAAGACCCTTTGGATATCTGTGTCTTGACGGAGCGAGAAGTGACGCATGGTAACATCATCGTTAGTGCCCGGCCGATTGGTGGACTTCGAATGATCGATGGGGGAGAGGCCGATGACAAGATCGTAGCGGTCTTAGAAAATGACGAAGTCTACAGCAACTGGGAGGACCTCAGTGATTTGCCCAAAAGCTTGATCAATCGGTTACAGCATTATTTCCTTACCTATAAGCAATTGCCTGGTGAGACGCCCAAGTGTGAGATCACGCATATGTACGGCAAGGAAGAAGCGCAAGAAGTGATTCGCCGAAGTCAAGCCGATTATCATGCTCATTATGGAGATTTGGAGGAGGCTTTGTCATTGACCCTCCTGGAAGCATTTAATTTTAGCCAGCGTCAGCAAGACCTGCTTAAGGGCTTGGATTAAGTGCGTTAAAAGATAAATTTCCAACGCCCTAAAAACAACACTATTTTGCAAGGCTTATATATTCTCTGTGCGATTATTGTGGGGGTTATTTTTTCGGATGCGCATGTGCTGACTGTAGTAATTCGTTACAATTTGATGGTGATGCTCTTCTTCACCTTCATTGCGGTAGCTTTTAATCCGAAGATGTTGCGCCGGGATCATTTTGTAGTGTTGGTGGCCAATATCGTTTTACCTGTACTCTTCTTTTTCCTTTTTCGGCTTTGGGATGTGCAAACGGCGATGGCCGTCCTGGTCATTGGTTTGGCGCCGACGGCGGCGGGTGCCCCTGTAATTACTACCTTTCTGCGAGGAAAGGTCGATCATGTGACCGTATCTATCTTACTACTAAGCCCCGTGATGGCTTTGCTGATTCCCTTTTTTCTACCCGCCCTGTTATCTACTGGGGAGATGGATATTCAGATTTTGGATGTTTTGGTTCCTATTTTGACCGTGGTTTTTATCCCTTTACTCTTGAGTGGGGCGGTAAAAAAGATCATACCTAGGACGGTTCCCTATCTGGTAAAGGCGAGTCGAGTCAACTTCTATCTTTTCTTATTTAATGTCTTTATTGCTAGCGCCAAAGCCACGGACTTTATTAAGCATGATGAGCAAGCGACTTTGTTCTCCATTCTTTCTATAGGAATAGGGGTGACGTTATTTGGGCTCACCTTATTTAAGCTCGGAGAGCGCCTAGGTCCTCCGGAATTTAAGTTGGAAAATAGCATGTCATTGGGTCGTAAGAATACGATGTTTGCGCTGTGGTTGGCGCTCGCTTTTGTGGGGCCACTAGCTGCACTAGGGCCTATGCTCTATATTTTATTTCAGAATATTTACCATTCTATCGCGATGTATAAAATGGATAAGAAATTAGCCCTTAAGTCTAATTAGGCACCTGGATCTTTTCATTTCTTAGTGATGTCGAGAAAATAAATTGAGCAATTTGTAGGTGGACTGTCCTTTAGGAGTTGGAAGCAGCCGAGGGCAATTGCTCAATCTATTTTCTCAATTTTCCTTAGCTACTTCACAATCGCCACATCTCCATTGACAATTTTTGATTCAGGTCTACCATTCTCCATCACGGTGTACTCCAAAAACCAGACATAAACAGCGGTGGGAAGTAATTGTCCATTTAGTATGCCATCCCAGCCCAAATCTGGATCTGTTGTTTCAAAAAGTAGATTCCCCCAGCGATCAAAAATTTTCAAGTCATAGGCTACAATCTCACAGCCCGTCAATGGTCGGAACTCATCATTGGCTCCATCATTATTGGGAGAAAAAGCGGAAGGGCCATAAAAGACACATTTTTCGCATTCGCCAACATTGGCCGTGAAAGTGCGTTCTTCGCATTCATTAAAGACAAGGACTTGGTACTCCCCAGCTTCTGTAACCGGGAGGGTAGGCTCAGTCGTTCCACCTGACCAAAGGTATTCGGCAAATACGTTTGTTTTTGCATCTAACACCAGTCGTTGGCCTGGACAAAGAAAAGTATCCTGCACCAATACTTGCTGGATAGAATCGACTACTGTTACGGTTGCACTGCTCGTAAATACATTGCAAGCTGTCGTTACCGTCACCGCATAATTGCCAGATTGATTAACCTGATAGGTGGGAGAAGTACTTCCGTCCTGCCAGGTATAGTTGGCCCCGGGAACACTAAGATCATAGACTAGTGGAGCCTCTGCAATACAAAGCAAAGTATCGTTGCCCAGCATCAGATTGGGTTCGGTGATGAAAGTAACCGTAATTTCATCGGTGCGTTGTTCGCAAGCTGTTGTAATGGTTACCGCATAAGTGCCATCGGAGGTAATGGTCAGGAGTGGACTATTGGAACCATCTTGCCATTGATAACTGATAACATCGGCATTGGTCACATCTAGTGCTAGTTCTTCCCCATCACATAATACTTGATCGGGCCCCAATTCTAATTGGATTGGAACGGTATAATTAATTTCTACCTCATCGGTTATCGTACCGCAGGCATTGGTTACTTCTACATTATATATACCCGGTGAATTTACGGTAAAGCTCGACCCGGTAGAACCATCTTGCCAAACATAGGTGGCCAGGTCACTAAAGGCATCTAAAGTGAGGACATCATTAGGGCATAGATTCTGATTAGCACCCAAGTCAATTTGAGGGACATCCATTTGATAGATGATTTCTACCGCATCCATGACAACATCGCAATCATTAGTCGCCGTAACTGCGTACACACCGGAAGTGCTTACTTCAAAGGTGGCATTGGTAGAACCATCTTGCCATTGGTAGGTACCAAATGGAATGGTGACATCTAGCGTTACCACCTCCCCTTCACAAAGCAGAGTAGTGTCTGGACCTAATTCTGCATCATTGAAAAGCGGGAAATTAACCTCAAATTCAAATGAAAAAAGATCAGAAGGATTACCACAAAGATCTAAGATTTCAGTGGACTCATTACTTATGAGATTAAAAGTGAAAGTACCCAAGTCGGCTATGGGGGGAGTAATTTCGAAGATGTAGTCTTTTTCATATTCACCGCCTTCCGAACAAAGATTGTTGATCGGTGTCAGTGTATAAGGTCCCCCTGGACCCACTAATTCATAATTGTTGCTGTTAAATGTAGCACACTGTATGTTTTCTGAAAAGGAGATGGCGATTTGTGTCTCGCCACATTCATCGGGGACGACAATATCTTCTACAGAAGGTCGAGTTTGATCAATGATCCCCAATCCAGTGGAGGAGCTAAAATCAATCTCATAGCCATTGGGTGATTGCGACCAATTGGATACCATCAAGGCATAAGTATTGCCAGGTTGCATCGGGATCCGATCATTGAAAGTTGTTCTACCGGAAAATTGATCGGGGAAAGGGGCACCGCAGCCGGCGCCTTGGACATTAAAGCTACTTCCACCATTGGCTCCAGTGATACCATTACAACCTGGACCGCCGGCCGCATTACAGCTTACTTGTATGCTGGGATCGTTCTTGATATCACTGCATTGGCGATTGGTTATATTATATAATGCCCAATCATAGTCATCATTGAGGTCGTTGGGGGTGATAACGAAACCTAAGAAGCCTGCTTCATTAACCGTAAAAGTATACCAGATAGAGTTGAGCTCACCGGCTGTACAACTGATGCTGGTATTGATTTCGTTGGGGAAGTTTCCATCACCACTAGGGGAGGTACTTTCTGTATAGACTTCTTGGCAGACTGCAATAGCACCCAGACAGTCTTGAACGGTGGGCGCCTGCGCCTCTAATTTGAAAAGTAAGCATAGAGAGAATAATAGTGACAGGGGTAATGATCTTTTCATTATTATCATTAAAGCGTTATGGAATTACGATGTCTAATTCGTGGATGCTTATTGAAGAGCAGTCTTCTCCTGATCAGAATATTTGAAGTCAGGATTAATTTATTGGAGCAAGAAGGGCCGCAAAATAGTGATTTTAGTCTTAAACGAAAATTAGCGCTAAAAATTTTTTTGTCAGCGGATATATATCGCAAATAATCTCGAATGTAGTAAGAAGGGGAGAAAATTCAAGTTTGCTGGGGAGAAGTGGTGTAATTAGAGGGACTGTCGGCTGAGAGATTCTGTGTTATTACGCCCAACTTACTTTTAGAGGTGTCTGTAAAGCCTTTTTTTGATGTAGGATTGATTCTGTCTCTTATACACATCTGACGCTGCCGACGAAGAGGATAG
>CAJXUM010000529.1 GCA_913060855.1 uncultured Lewinella sp.
GAGATCAGCCTCGGTCTCGTGGGCTCGGAGATGTGTATAAGAGACAGTTCCAGGAGAGCAAATAGGCAATTACCCCACCTCTCAATACTATTCTGAAGAGATATATGCCAATGAATCCAATTGGAAATCTATCTGGATCCGTTCCTTGGGAATTGGACAAGGAGAGTTGTTGATGACTAATATTCAATTGGCTAATATGGCGGCGATCATCGCTAATCGAGGATATTATATCAAACCTCATTTGGTGAAAAAAATTGATCCAGAGGATGGTGATCCTATCCTTTTTAATACAGAGGCAGAGAAAATTGAAATGAGGATCGATAAACCCCATTTTGAAGTGGTGATTGAAGGCATGCAACGAGCAGTGACCGGCGGTACAGCCACTAGTGCCTATATGGATGATATTGCTGTTTGCGGAAAAACGGGAACGGCAGAAAACAACCAAAGAGACGGCAAAGACCACTCTATATTCTTTGCCTTTGCACCCAAAGATGATCCCAAAATAGCGATTGCCGTATATGTGGAGAATGGGACTTGGGGGGGTACCTACGCAGCTCCTATTGCTAGTTTGATGATTGAAAAATACCTGCGAGAGGGCGGTGAAATCAAAACTAACAATCGCAAATGGTGGGAAAAACGTATGATAGAAGCCAATCTAATCGACAGCAAACCCTAAACAATTCATCGCCAGTGATGTTTTGAGGGAGCCTTGTCACTTTACTAAATTAAGCTGAATGGAACTACAAGAAAAAGTCTCTTTTTCAAGTGAGAATAGAGCAGATGCTATCCAAACTTTATCGTCTTCCACTTTTGATCTAGTGGTTATCGGTGGTGGAGCAACGGGCTGTGGTATTGCGCTCGATGCAGCGTCAAGAGGTTTGAAAACAGCTTTAATTGAGAAAGGAGACTTTGCCTCAGGGACAAGTAGTAAGTCTACCAAATTGATCCATGGTGGCTTGCGTTACCTCAAGCAATTTGATATTCCACTAGTGCGGGAGACGGGTACAGAAAGAGCTATTGTACACCGATTAGCGCCTCATCTTGTATTGCCCGAAAAAATGTTGCTGCCACTGATTCAAGGCGGGACCTATGGAAAATGGGCGACCTCTTTCGGTTTGCTAGTATATGATTTATTGGCGGGCGTGGAGAAAGAGGACCGACGGAAAATGCTCTCGAAAAAGGCTACCCTAAATTTGGAACCTTTATTGGATGAAAAGACTTTGAAAGGAAGTGGATTTTATGCCGAATATCGAACGGATGATGCTAGATTGACGATAGAGATGATCAAAATGGCGCATAGTTATGGCGCTAACGCACTAAACTATTGTGAGGCGATTGATTTCACTTATGAAGAAGGACAGGTCAGTGGTGTGAGTTGTAAAGATGTCTTGTCGGGAGAAACTTTCACCATTAGTGGGAAGAAAGTGGTTTCGGCAGGTGGGCCTTGGGTGGATCGTGTCCGATCATTGAATGGTTCTCTCTCTGGCAAAAGATTGCATTTAACCAAAGGGGTGCATATCGTTGTACCTCAAGCAAAACTACCCTTACAACATTCTATTTATTTTGATGTGCCAGACGGCCGGATGATATTTGCTATTCCAAGAGGTAAGGTGACTTATGTGGGAACTACTGATACCAATTATAATGGCCGTTTAGACAGAGTCGTTGTTACAAAGGCAGATGCAAAGTACCTGCTTGATGCTGTTAATAATGCATTCCCGGATATCGATTTGCAAATCACTGATATCACATCCAATTGGGCGGGCCTTCGTCCCTTAATTCATGAAGAGGGTAAATCTCCTTCAGAGCTTTCTCGCAAAGACGAGATTTTTATTTCCCCAAGCGGTTTAATCTCCATTGCAGGGGGTAAGCTTACTGGTTACCGTAAAATGGCACAGCGTATTGTCGATTTGGTAAGTAAGGAATTAAACGCTGATTCCAATCAAGATTTTGGGAAATGCCAAACCAAAGAGATTCGCCTAAATGCTAATCCCTTTACTGACGCAAAAGCAGTACAATCCTATATAAAGCATTTGGAAAAAGAGATAGAAGAGATCGGCCTAAGCCCTTATCATGCCTGGTACCTGACTACGGTATATGGCAAGCAAGCGGAGGTTATCTTAGAAAAAATGAAAACATTTTCGAACGACAAAGCAACGATCGCACTAGCTAGAGCTGAAGCTTGGTTTACTACCACACATGAGATGGTGAATAGTGCTACTGATTTCTTTGTTAGACGAACAGGTCGCCTATATTTTGATATTGAAAGTATTCCTACTACTCAAGCAGCTGTTTTGAATGATTTTCAGACCTATCTTGGATGGGATGAGGAACGCTTGCAAAAAGAGAAAGAAGGATTAGAAATGTTGGTTTATGATGCAACCCACTACTATGAAGAGGACCTTTCCTAAGGTAGGGGATCATAACAATACAAGCGATTTGCTTACCTAATTCTTGGCAAAAATCTGCGCCAAATATTTTTTTAACAAAAATAGCAACTCTCTTGCTTTTATCTCGTATAGATAAGAGCTGGACTATGTGGTGGTAACTCACTTTATGCCACCGGTCCTGTATAATTTAGAGATACTGATACTAAAAGAAGGAGTAAAGCTTAAAGATTTATATTTTTTACATATATTTGTATTTGTAAAAAAAGGATATAATAATTAGGTATATTTTTAAAACAATTCCCCCCCCTTGTATCTGTTTAACCCAAACAGGGTAAACGTTATAACATCTCCCTTAAGAATGACTAGGTATAGTATAAAAACTACTATGCGCTGTCTTGTATTTTAAAGAGCTTCAGGTCAACTACATACTTCCCCCCCCTTAATAATAAGGTTAACCGCCGGTTATCTGTAAGAGATATGTGTACATATGCCTTACAGGTAAGATTTAGTACGATGATAGTTTTTATCAGACTATCGAGTTGTAATGCAAAACTATGAATAACAAATTTCTAGTATACCTTATCCTGGTATGCGTCGGAGCATGTACCCATGCAACTGATTTGGAGAAGATTCCGAAGAATGCAAGAGTTGACCTAGCAGGGGAACAAGAGCGTGCAATGACAATGGATCCTGTGTTAAAGCAGATCCCTAAGGATAGGCTTTTTAGTGGAATAAAACAGATGAAACAACAGATTGCTCTATCAAAGGATGGTCTCCTTGATGGTATAGCTTCCATCGAGTGGAAAGAACGTGGCCCGGACAATGTTGCCGGTAGAACACGAGCAATCTTATTGGATAAAAATGATGAAAGTCGGAACACGTTGATTGCAGGTGGTGTAAGTGGCGGCTTATGGCGCACCACTAATCTACTGGATGAAGTGCCCGACTGGAAACCTATCAATGATTTTTGGGCCAATCTCATGGTCACTTGTATTGCACAAGACCCGAATAATCCTTCACTCATCTATGTTGGAACTGGCGAGGGCTGGTTTAGAGAAGATGAGCGTATGAAGGGGTTTGGCATTTGGTCGAGTACCGACGGCGGTTTAAGTTTTGAACAGCTGCCTTTAACACGAACACCCATCTTTTCTCATATTCAAGATATTTTAGTCGATGACTCAGGCGTAATATACGCTAGTACCAGAATGAATGGTGTGATGCGATCTTCCGACCAGGGGCAAAGCTGGACGCAAGTACTGGGATCAGGCATAGGAGCAGGGGCTACGAATCGTGCAGCTGACCTTGAACTTGGACCCGATCAGACGCTTTATGCTTCCTTGGGTATCCACTCCGCTGGAAGTTTGTGGAAATCTGATTATGTAACACATGCGGCTGATCGAGGAAAAAATGGGACATGGACCGAAATTACCCCTACTCAAGGTGAGTATAGTCGTATAGAAGTGGCTGTTGCCCCTTCAGATGCCAACCGAATCTATTTCTTGGCACAAGGAAGTACTTCCAACGATTGTAAATATATGTTTCGTTCAGAAAATGGTGGACGAAGCTGGACTAGCATGCCTATTCCTAAAACCACTAATGGAAAAGTCTTTACGAGAAGCCAAGCTTGGCACAATCTAATTGCTTCGGTGGACCCGAACGATGAAGACCGTGTATTTATTGGGGGCGTTAATTTATACGTTTCTAGCAATGGCGGACGAAGTTTTAGACAGTTTACACACGATCACGGAACGGCTCATCAGTACGTCCACGCCGATCAACATGCTATTCAGTTTGCGGAAGGCTCGTCCGACTTCATTCTTTTTGCGAATGACGGAGGGGTTTGGTTGAGCACGGACGGTAGTGCTAGTGTGCCCACAGTTATCGATCGCAATAAGGGGTATAATGTCACTCAGTTTTACTCAGGGGCTATTCACCCGTTTAACAATGATTATATGCTCGGGGGAACCCAAGACAATGGGACCCGACAGTTTACGGATGCCGAAAATTGGGAAACAGCTAAAGTCAATAAAGGGGATGGAGGTTTTGCTCATATCGATGAGGATTTCGGCTTCATTCAGATTAGTGCCTATCTCTACAACTACTATTGGATCACAGGAGATGGCTGGCAAAATAAACGGAAGGTTACGGTTGGTCGTAATGATGGCCGCTTTATCAATCCTACGGATTATGATAGCCAATTAAATATACTCTACGCTGCTCATCGCAATGGCTTATTTGCCAGAATCACGGATGTAGGTCGAACTAATAAGACGAAGGTTTTCCCTATTGAAGACTTTGGCGATGACATGGTCTCAGCGGTGACTTGCTCACCTAATGTAAGCGGCCGCGTTTATTTTGGCTTAGGTAATGGCGATATAGTAAAAGTGGATAGCGCCAATAGTGAATCTCCAGTGAGTACCATTATTCGTGAAGGACTAGGCTATGTGTCTTGTATCGCGATTGAAGAGGGTAATGAAGACCATATATTGATTACTTACAGTAATTATGGGGTGTTAAGCATCTGGGAAACCATGAATGGTGGGCAGATGTGGAAACCGATAGATGGTAACCTACCTGACATGCCCGTGAGATGGATCATGTTTACACCTGGCAATGGGAATGCAGCCTTGATAGCTACCGAGTTGGGGGTTTGGGGTACCAATCAATTGGAATCTGTTTATACCTCCTGGGAGCCAGTCAACCAAGGCATGGCTAATGTACGTACAGATATGCTACAGTATGATAAGCGCACGAATCGCATCATGGCGGCTACACATGGCCGTGGCGTATTTGTTTCGGATGCATTTGTTGAAGAAGACACCACGGAATTTGTGTGTGAATGGGACGTTTTTCCTGGCACACTAAAAGAAATTAGTACTGCAGGAGATGGGATTTGGGGTACCAGCCCGACGGGCTGTCTCTTATACACATCTGACGCTGCCGA
>CAJXUM010000530.1 GCA_913060855.1 uncultured Lewinella sp.
TCTACACTATCCTCTTCGTCGGCAGCGTCAGATGTGTATAAGAGACAGCAAAACCTATGATCAGCAAAACGCCATAGATAGCCTCCGTACCCTTGTTTTTAAACAAAAAGAATTACGTACCGAGATCATTAAGCGTGTAGAAGAAAATTATCCGCAGTATTTCAATCTTCGATATGCCACTTCCACTATTCCTATTGAATGGTTGCAGGCTAATTTATTAACGGGTGACCAAACGATTGTTGAATATTTTCTAGGCAAGGACAAGCTTAGTATTTTCATTATCAATAAGGATAGTTTTCAGGTTAGGCGTGTGAGCTTGCCCGCCAATTTCCGAAAGGCTATTCAGGGATTCAATTTGAGCATTAGAAGTTTTCCTTTTGTCTCTTCGAATGACCTGCCTGCTACCATCGAACAATATGCTTCCTCCGCTTACTACCTCTACCAATACTTGATCGAACCGATTGCCGATATTATCCAACCCAAAATAGTGATCATCCCCGATGAGGAATTGGGATTTCTTTCATTCGAAGCTCTCTTGGGTAAAGTCCCTGATGAACTTTCTCTTTTTAAGAATTATCCCTATCTGGTTAAAGACTATACCATTAGTTACAATTATTCTACAGGCCTCCTCAAGGAAATGATGAGTCAGGATAATAAGCAGCGATTAAAACCTTACCTCGGTTTTTCCCCGCAGTTTAGCTCCAACAATACAGAAGGACTTGCACAACTGAAGTATAATGAAACCGAAGTATTAGGTGTACAAAAGCGCATGGGCGGAGCCATTCTATCCGGTATAATGGCCTCTAAAAGCAATTTCATCAAGAAACAAGCAGGCTATAAGGTCTTACACCTAGCCACGCATGGGAAAGCCAATAATGCATATGGCGATTACTCTTTTTTGGCCTTTAGCGAAACGCCTACCGCAACTGGTGATGATGCCCTACTCTACGTTCGAGAAATCTACAACTTGAGCACCCATGCTGAATTGGTCGTGTTAAGTGCTTGCGAAACAGGTACCGGAGAATTACAGAAAGGAGAAGGTGTGGCCAGTATTGCACGGAGTTTTTCTTATGCAGGGGCAGAAAGCTTGGTAGCCTCACATTGGAGTGTCGATGATAAAGCTACTAGTCAATTGATGCACGGATTTTTTGAATTTATCAAAGAAGGCTATCCAAAAGATGAAGCGCTGCGAGAAGCCAAACTTCAGTTTATTCAAACCAGTAAACACAAAGATGTGCATCCTTTCTTTTGGGCCTCTTTTGTTCCGATTGGCAATATGGAAAGCATTAATTTAAGCTCAGCCTGGGGGCCATATTTGTGGTGGGGCATTGGCTTGCTGGCCTTGGCTGTGGGCGTATTTTTCGTTTATCGATACTCCTAGCGGTCAACCCCGCCGATGCAGGTGTTTTCCACCTGCATCAATACCCGGCTCTGAGGTGATTGCAGGTGGGAAACACCTGCATCGGCAATTGCCCCGTTACGAGAGCGCTGTTTTTTGCTCCTTCACCAATAACCAAAGTACTGCTGATATCGCTAATGCCACGCCGCTGATCACAAAAATAACCGACTTATCTGCCTGGCCATCAATATATCCACCTAAGGAAGAAGCCACCAACTGGGGCAGTACAACTGACAGGTTAAACAAGCCCATAAACATTCCCATTTTAGCCTGGTTCACCGTCTCCGACATAATCGCAAACGGAAGACTAACTACTGCGGCCCAACCCACACCGATGACAATCATACTAAGAATCAACATGGTGGAAGACTGTCCCATAAAGACGACGATGCCATAGCCCAAAGCCATAATGGCAATGCAAGCCATATGCGTTCGCACACGACCTATCTTTTTGGTAATGGGCTCCAAGACTAATGCTGGCAGAATAAAGCCGACCGTATTCAAGACGGCAAAGGCAATTCCTGTGACAAAGCCAATATGATCATTTTGTTCTGCACTGATTTGCAGGGTGGTTTCATGCCCCATGATCACCTCTTTTATATAGGCAAAAGTGTAGACAAACATGGTTTGCACACCCAACCAGGTAAAGGAATGTGCGAGGCAAATTTTGCCGAACTCTAGCCAGTTCGTCTCTGTAGGTAGGCTATCTGATTCTTCCGAAGAGCCATCCGATAATTCTCGGGGTTCTTCAATGAAAAACAAGGGAAAAATAGAGAAGAGAAACACAACAATAGCTCCCACATAAATCAAAGCATAATTACTCACAAAAGCACCAATCAAATAGGCACAAACGCCAAAAAAGCCAGAGATAGACTGCATCCAGGTATACCCTTTGGTACGAGCATCACCTGGAGAAGTAACGTCGGCAATAACCGAGCGAGTCGGGTTAAAGCTGATGTTTATCGCCAAGTCAAGAGACAAGGCTACCGTAATCGCTACACCGATCAGGCTTCCTATCCCGAGTTCGTCATTGATCACATCAATATTGGGCAAGGCCAAGAGCATCAAAGCCGCGATGGTGCCTCCTATAATGATAAATGGCCGTCGTCGGCCATTCCAAAACCACACATTATCGCTAATAACTCCGATGATAACTTGCCCTAGTATACCCGCCATCGGTCCCGCCATCCACACCAAGCCAATCTCCTCTAGGTTAAAGCCATATTTGCTATTTAGAATCCAGCTTAAAGCAGCTATCTGGACGGATAACGCAAACCCCATCGCTGTAGCTGGTAAGCTAAGAATGGCGTAGAATGTATTACTAAGTTGTTCTTGTATTTTTCGCATGATCAGACTTTATTGGAAATGTAGCTGATAGAATTACAAGTGCCCTATTGGGTTAATAGGCACGTTAAATGATCAATGAATTTATTGTGCTAAAACAATAGCCGTTCGACCGGGTACAGTCAACTCTTTGGCATCGATTGTCCCCAATCCCTCCTCACTCATTCGTTCCCCGTCAAGCACAATTTTCCAGGATCCTTCCGGTATATCAACCGTCTGATAAGCCGCATTACCATTGTACACCACTAGTATATTTTTCCAATCGTCCCCATTTGCATTTCCAGAAATCGTATAGGCTATTAAATTATCTTGTTCAATAGGCAAAAATTGCAGATGCTTTTGCACCATCTCTGTACTAGTCATGCGGAAAGCCGGGTGTTGCTTTCGCAATTGAATCAAACCTTGGAAGTAAGTCAAGACATCGGGATATTGTCCTTTTCTAGCCCAATCAATCTGATTAATCGCATCCGGTGATTCGTAAGAATTTTCTTCGCCGCCTTTGGTACGCATCATTTCTACCCCTGCATGAAGGAAGGAAACACCCTGCGAAGTAAGCACAATGGCACCTGATAGTTTATGCATTTTAATTCGCTCCGCTTCGTTCTCCTCCGGACATGAAATCGCCAAACGATCCCACAATGTATGATTGTCGTGACAAGAAACGTAAGTGACCGTTTGCAGCGGAGACTTTGCCCAAGGCGCTTTGGAATAATTAACCGAATCATAGTCAACCTGTGGATGTTGGGTAGATGCTACCACACCAAATTTCACACTCTCTTCTAGTCCCGCCAAACCACTTACAAAAGCCTTGGCATCATGGGTAAAAACGTGGCCTTTAATGCCATCCCGAATATCATCACTAAAAGCAGCCACACGATCTAATTTCATCGTATTCGCTTTAATGGCCTTTTGCTCATCAGCAAGAGGACTAGCACCTGCTGTCCAGCCTTCTCCGTACACGAATATTGTCGGATCTATTTGATCCAAGGCACTAGTGATGGCATTCATGGTCTCGATGTCGTGAATCCCCATCAGGTCAAAACGAAATCCATCCAAGTGATACTCCTCCGCCCAATGCTTTACCGACTCAATCATGAATTTCCGCATCATGGGACGATCAGATGCTGTTTCATTTCCGCAGGCTGAGGCATTGGAGAATCCTCCTGCCTCATCTTGTCGATAGTAATAGCCTGGCACTAGTTGATTGAAATTAGACGTTTCGGTGGCTCCCGTATGATTATAAACCACATCAAGAACTACCCGTAAACCATTGTCGTGCAGGGTTTTGACCAACTGCTTAAATTCTCGGATTCGCACCGCACCATCTGCGGGGTCAGTGGAGTAACTTCCTTCCGGTGTATTATAATTTTGAGGATCATATCCCCAGTTGTATTTGTTCTCTTCCAATTTCGTCTCATCTACAGACATGAAGTCATAGGATGGGAGTAAGTGAATATGCGTCACCCCTAATTCCTTGATGTGATCCAAGCCGGTGGATAAACCATCTCCTGTCTTAGTGCCCAACTCTGCTAGGCCAAGGAATTTTCCTTTGTTTTTAATCCCAGAATTAGGATCCATAGAGAGGTCACGTACGTGGAGTTCGTAAATAATGATATCATTAAACCCCGCCAAAGGAGGCCTTTGATCTTGTTCCCAACCTTCGGGGTTGGTTGCTGCCATGTCCACGATCATCCCTCGCCGGCCATTGGTGCCTACTGCTTTCACATCCGGATCGGGAACTTCATCGCCCCATTCCCCGCCAGTCTTGACCTGAAAGGCATAATATTTTCCCTTCTGATCACCAGCAATTGTGGTTTCCCAAACGCCATCGACACCTAGCTTAAGGTTTTCTTCGCCAATTGCGTTTCCACCTAAGGCGACATCGTATAATCTCAACCGAACTTCTTCCGCAGCAGGTGACCATAATTTAAAAATAGATTTTTCGGCGGAGTAGTTTAGGCCTAAGTCCTGGCCTTCATATACGGGATATTCCAGGTAGGAGTTGTATACTTTTGGGCCGCTCTGACAGGTCCACATAGATATAGCAATGATTGTGAGGTAGAGTAGTCTACTCATGATAGGTAATTAGGTTTCATACATATAAAAGCTCCTTGAGAGTCTCTCCAACAAGGCCAAAAGAAATCAGCAAGACTCCTATTCAACCTCAGAGAAAGACACACAAAGAAAAAAATAGCCAAGTAGCTATATCGCCTAAAGATAGCAGTTTATATGGATAGATAAAGTAGACTTTACTTTTTTTGAAGTGATGGGCCTAAGTAATGGAATAGGAAAAGAAGAAGTTAAAATTTAACGCCAAAACCGAGGAAATAACATCGGAACCTTCTTTTTATAGTCTCTATAGGTATCGCCAAAGTCTCGAATGAGGTCTTTTTCCTCCCAACGGATACCCATCAGAATATAAATCGTCATTAGTACAGCAAAGAATAGATGGGTGAGGCTCATTACCGGTGTAAACCAAAAGGCGAGCAAGAATCCCAGGTAAAGAGGATGTCTGAGTCTTTTATATAGAAATGGATCTGTCTCTTATACACATCTGACGCTGCCGACGAAGAGGATAGTGTAG
>CAJXUM010000531.1 GCA_913060855.1 uncultured Lewinella sp.
ACGAGATCAGCCTCGGTCTCGTGGGCTCGGAGATGTGTATAAGAGACAGCACCCTACCCGTATTATCTAGGATACGATATTGAAAAGAACCAATATTATGTTGAAGGTGAAGCGCAAAGATAAGATTTTCTTGGACTGGATTGGGGTATACTTTTGCTTGTAAAGCTGCAGCGGATAATCCGTCTCTAGTGGTTGTGATGGAAACCTGCTCGACAATTTCATAGTAGCGATCTACTTCCAATTGTTCAAAATGCTCTTTTTGCCCACTAGGCCAGTAGATGTCTAGTTCATCGATTTGTGTGTGCTCGCCCAATCCGAAATGGAGCCGTAAGCTATTTTGTGAAGCAAAACTGTTGCCTGCAATGACTTGGTCACAAAGCTCTAGTTCTCCGGCCTTAAGCGTCACTCGAGCCCCAATGGCAGAGCGATTACTTTGTGTACCCTCCAAGCGAAGTACAATCCAATGATGGTCGTTCTCTTCCTGGTTTTGCAATAACTGATTGCCATCACTAAGGCCGCTATTGGCAATAACGATATCCACTCGACCATTTTTATCTAAATCTGCCGCGACAGCCCCGTAGCCACCCAATGAACTGGCTAAAACGGAATTAGTACTACTTGGACTGAAACTGCCATTTCCTTGGTTGTGGTACATGATATTATCATAGAAATTGCCATTGACCGGGAAGAGCGTTTCGTTACAAACATATAAGTCTTGCCAGCCGTCATTGTCATAATCAATCCAAGTCGTACCCCAGCCCATTCCACGATCGGTTACACCCGTAGCGATGGATTGGTCAGAGAAAGTGCCATTGCGTTCGTTCAGGAATAAAACATTTTCATATAAATTGGTGATGTACAAATCCAAATAGCCATCATTGTTATAATCAGCCGCATCTACCCCCATTCCTTGCCCCGCAAAATCTACCCCTGCACTGGCAGAGACATCCGTGAAGTATCCCGCGCCATCATTTTGGTAAAGAATATTGGCTTGATTGGCATCATGCGTCAAATACAAATCTTGGTCCCCATCATTGTCATAATCGAAAAATAGAGACCCCATCGCTTTTTTATCATCTAGTGCCCCTCGATCCTGGTTTACCTCCTTGAATTGGCCACTGCCTTGATTGACATATAGGGCATTCTCTGTATCAAAATTGGCGAGGTAAACATCTAACCAACCATCATTATCAATATCTGCAAGTAGAACAGCCTGCACTTTAGCTGTGATAATAAAACCTACAGCTTCGCTTTGATCTGTAAAGGAGCCATCGCCATTGTTATGGTAAATGATGCTAGGGGTATCTCGGTTGCCGAGTACCAAATCGGGCCAGCCATCATTGTCAAGGTCTCCCCATGCCGCACTCATTGACGATCCGGCGTAAGCCAGTCCAGCAGCTTCGCTGAGGTCAGAGTAGGTGCCGTCTCCATTGTTATGGTACAAGATATTGCTACCATTTAGGCGGGTAAAATAGATATCCTCCCAGCCATCTCGGTCATAGTCGACGATAGATACGCCTCTATTGAAACCCACATTATTGATACCCGCCTCGTTAGACGCATCTACAAATTGCGCTTGCGCTGCTAATTGTACAAAGGCTAGGAGTAGGAATAAGCTGGAATATATCCATTTGATCATCATCGGGCCTATTTATTGTCTTTGCAAAACGATCCCACTTAGTGATGGTAAGGTGATCATTAATTGATCTTCTTTCGACTCTATACTACTTGCCGCCCCAGTGCTAAGTAATTCCTTGTACCTGGCTGCTTGCGCTACCGGAAGGCTCATCGTCGTTTCTTTTTCTCCTCGGTTGAAAGCCACTATTATTTCATTTTCTTCCTCAAAGCGGCGGTAAGCCAAGGTCATATTTTCATCATCAGCTACTATAAACGCTAATTCTCCATTGGCTAGTACAGGCTGGGTACTTCGCAAGCTAGTTAGCTGTTTGTAATACGCCAAGAGTTCCTTGTTGACCCTTATGGAGTCAATCGATCGACTTCTACCTATTTCATAATGGGCTTGTTCTGGTTCATAATCAAGATCTTCCCAAAGCATGGGCTTGCGGCAATCGGGATCATCGGCTCCCCACATCCCTACTTCATCTCCGTTCCAGATTTGGGGAGCACCGATGAAGGTGAATTGATGCATGAGCAGTAGTTTTTGCTCTTTTAGTGTCTTGGCATCGGGTTGGTGTATCTTATAATCGGGGTCATCATTGGGTTTGGCTTGGTACTTATTTAGGTTTTTGTTGAAAAGGGAGGTAGACAGGCGAGGAGCGTCATGACTAGCCGACATATTCATCATGGCCTGCAATTTGTCGAGAGCTATGCCTTCATTGATCTTTTGGATGCCAGCGACAAATTCACTGGGTTTCAATACCGGACCAGCTTGGGCAAAAAATCCTCTAGCGATCCGATACCATCTGTAGTTCATAATGGCATCAAATTGATCGCCTTCCAGGAAAGGGCGAGGCTCCATGAAGCTATCTGGCCACTTTTGCCACCAAATTTCTCCTACTAGATAAGTGTCCGGATTGATAGCTCGGACGGCTTTTCGATAATCTCGCCAAAAGCCTTGCGGCACTTCTCCGGCTACATCCAATCGAAAACCATCGATACCATCGCTGGGATCGCCATCTTGGTTGGGATCCAACCACCTCGCCGAGACTGCAAAAATATGTTCCTTTAAACTTGCGGAGGAGAGGTTGCCCTCAAAAGGCATTTCTTCATCGTCTGCTGGGGTAATGGTTTTACCTACCACCGCCAGCGTCGTTGTCCCTGCCCAGCCTTCAAATTCGAATTCATTTTCTGGGGTATTGGGATCGTCTAGGGCTACAATATTAAACCAATCATAATAAGGAGAGTCTTTGCCTTTTTGCTGGATATCTTGTAGGGCAAAGAATTCAGTTCCGGTGTGATTCCAGGAGTAATCTAGTATTACACGGATTCCTCTTTGGTGAAAGGCATCGACTATTTGGAGGAAAAGCGAATCGGCTGAAGTCCATTTCCAGGTGCTGGGGTCGCCTGGTGTTTCGGCAGCAATGGTAGCTATGTCGCCGTCGGGATTAGGACCAAAGTTGCGATCAATATGCCGGTAGTTTCTAGCATCGTATTTATGAAGGGAAGGTGCATCATTGAGTGGATTGAAGTAAACAGCGTTGATTCCCAATGATTGAATGTAATCGATCTTTTCCAAAACCCCTTGCAAATCACCTCCAAATCGCCGGGCTTGTATGCGAGAATAGAAGCCTTCCACTTTCATATCCTTTTGCCAATCCTCTCGCTTGTACCAATCCTGTCCCCAAGGTGTTACCGACCAATTAGCTGGGACGAAACCCGGATAGGCTCCAAGCATGTCTTTGGGGCGAGGATCATTGTCTGGGTCTCCATTTCGAAACCGTTCGACAAAAATTTGATACCAAATGGCATCTTTGGTCCAGCTAGGTGCATCAGATAGATTTGTCGTTACTTCTTTTTCCTGAACCAGTTGAGGTTCGGTGCTGGTACAGGAATAGAGTAATAAGCCTATCAAAAGGCTTAAGTGGGCTATTTTCAACATGGGTACCGATGGTATAATGAATAATTAGGAAAGCGAGCAGTCTAGGATCTGTAAGAAAAGGAACAGTAGAGTAAAAGACAAGTTTCACTCTACTGCTCCAACAATATCTAGTATCTTTTTCTAAAAACTAGTGTTTGAGGTACTTAGTTTTTAGTCACTTTATAAGTATAGTCAGCCACATTGACCAACAATTCAATGGTATAATTACCCGCCTCGGTGATCTGAATGTTGTCGCCATCATATTCCAAAGAACCGTTGGCATCAAAATCGCCCAAATTAATCACCCAATCATCATTGGCTCGGAATTTGATTTCCCCCTCTACCAGGTCAATTGTGATACTAGCCACACCGGTGGCTGGATCGACAACAAGATCAGTATCAGAGTCCCAACCTGTCGGTGTAGCAGAGCCAATCAATCCCCAGTTGGCTACTTCAGAGGTGTAAGTAAGATTGTTGATGTTGACACGTAAACGGTGAAAACCTGCATTGGGAGCCTGGATATTATCTCCGCCAGCTTCCAATGTTCCATCTCCGCCGGTATCTCCATAGTTGACATCCCAACTAGGTCCATCCGTAAATTTGAACTCGTTGTTAGGATCAGGGAAGTACAAGAAGCCTTCGAATGTGCCATCACTTTCTCTTGAAAAGATAACGGTAGTTTCATTAGCAGGATCCCAACCTTGATGAGCACCTGGTACTTGTAATTTAGGATAAATGATCAGCGCCTTATAAGCTGTAATGGTTACTGCACTAGCGGCTGAGGTCAATGCATCTACTTTGTCACTGACCGTTGCCACGACACGTAGTTCCATTGGCGTTGCGACATTATCGGCAATACCATTGAGCAATAAAATACTATTCAATTGACCTACGGTCATGTCAGTAATAGATAACTTATTGGTGATACCCAAAGAAATAGGATCAGCAAAGTTGTTGCCTGCTTTATCGAGTTCCAATTTATATTCTATACCTGCAGCAAAGCCGAAGTCTGCCGCTGTCCAGTCAAAAGAAGAAACAATGCTCCCTTCACTATCTTCTGTCAATACTAAGCTAGTTCCTCCACTTGGACTTGTAATGCTAGGGGCATTACCTAGCGAAAGAAAAGGGCCCACTTCTTCTTCCAGACAGCCCGTCAACAATCCAAGGGCCAAGAAAGGGAAGATGATATATTTTTTAATCATGATGATAGATTTTACATGTGTGTTAAACAAATCATTAATAGCCTGCGTTCTGCTTCAACTTCGGATTAGCTGAAATGTCATTGGATGGGATCGGGAATAAGTTCCTGGTCTCCGCTGTAACCGCTCCTTCAGCTACTCCCCCTTTCCAAGGCCATAAGTAATCAGAAGCACTGAAACGGTTGAATCGAATCAAGTCTGTTCTTCTATGACATTCCCAAGCCAATTCTCGAGCACGCTCATCTAGGATGAAATCTAAACTTAAATCGGCTTGCGCGATATTTCCAGAAGGATCTCCATAAGCACGTGTCAATACAAGATTGACATATTCTACAGCTGTAGGAATGCTACCTGAACCGCCACGCAACACTGCCTCTGCATACATCAAGTAGGCATCAGCCAACCGAAACATTGGAAAGTCGGTATCAGGGAAAGTCAAATCGGAACCCACCGCTCCTGTTGAAGTAATGTTTTTGAACTTGGTAACGGCATAACCCTCCGTAAATTGAGCGATATCAGCAATTTCTAATTCTTGGCCATCTGTATGGAACCTGTCTCTTATACACATCTCCGAGCCCACGAGACC
>CAJXUM010000532.1 GCA_913060855.1 uncultured Lewinella sp.
TCAGCCTCGGTCTCGTGGGCTCGGAGATGTGTATAAGAGACAGTTATTGAATAATGCCTATTTTCAATTGTATGAATTCTATAAAAAAAGAAGCAATCCAGCAGATGCACTAGCTTATCATGAGTTGTATAAGGATATGCAAGATTCCGTGTACAACCAGGACAAAACGTCAAAACTCCAGAGCCTGGAAATGATTTATAGCACGGAGCAGAAGGAATCTGAAATCATTAGACTTAAGCAAGAAACGGAGATACAAGAGTTGGAACTCAGGCAAAAAAACTTGTGGTTGATCTTCTTGGGGATTGGTGCGCTCTTAGTTGGAGGGATGGCTTATTTTATCTATCGCCAGCGGATGATGCGAAAAGAACTTGAATTGATGCAGTCGGAGCAGCGGCTACTTCGTACCCAGATGAATCCCCACTTCTTTTTTCATGCCTTATCTTCCATACAGCAATTTATCTTAAAGGAAGCCGATAAGCGAGAGGCGGTATTGTATCTCTCAAAATTTTCTCGCTTGATGCGAAATGTCTTAGAAGGAAGCCGTACAGAGAACATCACATTGGGAGCAGAAATAGAATCTATCAGTCATTATATCGAATTGCAACAACTCCGCTATGGCGACCGATTTGACTTTAAGCTGCATATCGATGAAGACTTAGAAGTCTCAGATTGGGCTTTCCCACCGATGCTGCTACAACCTATCGTTGAAAATGCGATTGAGCATGGCTTAATACCCAGCAAAGAGGAGGGACAACTTTATATTTCCTTTAAAAAAGCGCAGGAAAACCTCGAAGTGATTGTCGAGGACAATGGAATTGGAAGAAAAGAAACCGTACCCGGTACACAGCCGTATAGAAAATCAGTGGCCCTATCAGTGATGAAAGAACGAATACAGTTGATCAATAAGCGAGAAAAGTATCAAACGACTTTTTCCATTGTTGACCTGCAAGATGCCGAAGGAGAAGCTGCCGGTACTAAAGTGATCTTTACATTTCCGCTAAAACCCGCCATTTAAGCCTATGAAAGTTGTACTAATTGATGATGAACGCCCCTTCAGGGATGGCCTCCGGACACTAATCGAGATGTATTGTCCACAATTGGAAATATTGGGCGAAGCAGAAGGTGTAGCCTCGGGCAAAGCCTTGATTGCTCAGCACCAGCCGCAACTGGTTTTTTTAGATGTACAAATGCAAGATGGGACTGGATTGGACCTATTGCGCCAATTGGAAGAGCGCCCTTTTGAAGTCATTTTCACCACTGCCTTCGATCGATTTGCACTAGAAGCCATCAAGCTAAGTGCCCTGGACTATCTCCTAAAACCGATTGATCCGGAAGAACTCATCTTAGCCGTAGAAAAGGCAGAAAGCAACCTCCATCAGCAAGAAGAAGGCCAAAAGTGGAGCCAGATGCAAGCCGTCTTCCAAAACTTCCTTCAACCGCAAGCTCCTAAGAAGCTTGTGCTGAAAGATGCAGAGAATATCTACATCGTAGAAGTGCCAGAAATTATCCGCTGTGAGGCAGCTGGGAGCTATACACGGTTTCACTTTGTAGATGGAAAAGAGATCTTAGTCTCCAATAATCTGCGCGAATATGAAAAGCTGCTCAAGCCCCATGATTTTTTCCGCCCTCACCATTCGCATCTCTTCAATCTCCATCAATTGGATCGCTTTGAAAAATCACAAGGCGGATTCTTAGTCATGAAGGATGGGAGTAAAGTACCCGTATCGGTGCGACGGAAAGACCAGATTTTACGCTTGTTTTCTACGCATTGGGAGTAGGGGGCGAAAGGCTGGAAGTCGGAAGTCTGGAAGTCGGAAGTCGGAAAGTTGGAAAATCGAAGGCGGAGAAACCCTGTCGCGCTTAGATATCCCCTTCAGGGGACCAAGGGGCGCGGGGCTGGCAGCCAAGAATTCAATGGTCAGCAAGTCGGAAATCGGAAAGTCGGAAAGTCGAAGGCGGGGAAACCCTGTCGCGCGATATTTCCTCTTTTAGGGGACGAATGGGCGTGGGACTGGAAAATTTCTCATTACCCCAAAAACACTTCTCCGGCCCAGCTATTCACTTATCCATTACTCACCAACGCCTATCAATGGAATGAAATCTCAACACCTATAATCCTTAGTTTTAGTATCCCTCTCGATTTTCCATTTACTAAAACTATATGATTATGTTGAAGCGCATTCCTATGCTGTGTGTGTTGTGCTTTTTTGTACTCCTTGCCACGGAGGCTCCTGCACAACTCAATCTTAAAAAACTCAAAAAACAGAAAAATGAATTAGTCAAGAAGAAAGGAGCTGTCAAGAAGGCGACGGGTAAAAAGACGGCCGCCACGCCTACGGAAAGTCAATCCACCAAAAAGAAAACGCCACCTCCTGCCTTCGAAGCTGAAGCGAATGAGGCCTATGCCGGCCCCGCCAAGCAAGATTACCAAACCTTGGTGAATCGATTGGGCATTGTGGCTAAATATGTGACGAAATACCAGGAGGCAACTAGTAATTACCAAAGAGAAGACGCGCGCAAAAGCGCTGAAAGTTACTTGGGGAAAGTAGAAGCCGATTTGCTGAAGGTGGCTGAATTGGACCCGGCTTTAGATTTAAAGGAAGAGCAAAAGGCCTTTGATGGGTATACTGCACATCTGGCTAAAGCCATCAAGCAAAGTGAAAAAGAACAAAAAAAGGTCGCCGCAAGTAACCAGGACTTCACCAAAGCAAATAGCTTGATAGAAAATATCCTTGGGCTGCTGAAATATGGTAGCTCGCAAAGCTCTAATGACTTACTTGTAGAAGGCCTTTCCAATTTCACTTATCCAGCATTGGAGAAAATGTCGAAAAATGTGCTGGCGACAGGTGGCGCGGCCTTTATATTTCGAAAGAATATGGATGAACTACGAAGCTTACTGCCTAGTACCGACCTGAGCTCCTGGCTGACCAGTATCCGGAACGACGTCAATAATTACCAAGCTGCCAAGCAATACGGGGAAGCAGAAGAGATTCTCAATTGGTTTGAGCCTACCGTCAATTTTTTGGCAGAAGCTTCTCCCAATTTCACTAAGTTGAAAGCGGATGCTGATTTTATCATTCAGTCTTATCGGAAAAAAAGTAAAGAACGGGCGGCAAGCCTCTCGACTGGTCCGTTTCACCTTGAACATTTGAATGAAGTACATTTTTCTAGCACTCCGATAAGGGCCGGCCAGGAGAAGGCCTCTCAATTCAAACAAACGTTTACGAACCTGGAGCCAGTGCGCGCTATTGTTTACCTCGATCGTCCGCTAAAAGACTTGATCGGGAGTTCAGGTGCGGTTCCGATTGACCTCTTTATCAATGATCCAAAGATGCAAAATGGTTGTGTGCTGCAACCTGATTTGAGCTGGGTAGCTAAGCTAAAAGAGGAGGAACAGTCGTACATCATATTGGATATTATTCCAGATATGAATGATTTCAAACCAAGGCGAGGAGCGACCGGTCCAGAAGCCTTTGCTAAGTGCTTCAGTGGCTTGTCTCCAGGGGCGCATGAGGTGATGGTGGAGGTTGGACTCAAAACTGGGCCTGGTTTGGGCGAGAAGTTGAAAGCGTCTTTCACCCTTACCTTAGATGCGGCTAGCCTCGACGCCTTTGCCAAATTACAAACGGAGCTAGAAGCGGCCCGAGCTTGGACCGAGAAGAATGACCCCAAACCGCTGGTGGATGCCAAAACGGAACAAGGTTTAATGAAAAGCCTGGAAGCGCAAATGGCTGGTGTAACTGCCACTAAAGCTGTTATCCGAGACCGAGATTGGAAGTATATTCGGGATAATAGGACGGCTGATACACTAGGGAAGCAGGTGGCCGCGGAGGTTTTTTATAAGAAAGCAAACGGCCAATGTTACGCCCAACGGGTCTACGGCTATTACGAATCTATCGGACAAAATAAGTACGTAGAAAATGTAAAAGCTATTTTTGTTAACCCATCCTATCCGGTAGGGTGTAAATAGACAGTAGATGAGTCATGTCGGACTTTGTAAGGTTGGGAAAGAACGATTGATTAGCCGTTTTTAGGTCTGGAATGTTGGGGATTGTTGCGGGTTGCCAGTTATCGAACCCGCAACCATGCAATAGCCATCAATAAGTAATAACCTACTATTCAAATCCGGGATGACTCATTTTTTAAATGAATAGACAATGAATACTAAAGATGCGGCCTTTCAATGGGCGAAAAAAATCAAATCCGGGCAAGATCAGCTAGGGTTTGAATGGAAAGAATTGAGAAATTGCATCCATGAGGAATGGTCTGTTCAGCTCCTTGCGGGAGATGTTTTTCAAATAGAAGGGTGGAGCCTCCCGCCCAAGTTGAGGCTAATCTTTGAGGATGTAGATGATATCATATCGTTGCCTACATTAATGACGGAAAGACAAGCGACCATCGCTCCAATGTTTAGGCAAATTGTCGAGTCCCACCAAATCGAAGACTATCAGGCCCATGATTTATCTAATTTGCATGTCGATTACTTTCAATTCCAAGAACTGGCTTTTCAGGAATGTGTCGATAAAATCGATTGCTCTCAGATTCGAAAAGAATTTAAGGAATTCGATGTCTGGAATGTCAGTCGATTTTGGAAGTACCTCACTGTCTTTTATCAGCGCGATAAGGATATAGATATCTATGCGCAATCTGGTGTAAGCGACCGTATTTATGCCAGAATACAAGCTTTGGCCGCACTGCACGATGAGTTTGGTTATTTGACAGACCGAGCAGTCCAAGTACATTTTGATAGTAAAGAAAAATTTGATCGAGCCGGTGGCTGGAGAGGATATTATAGTTAATCGCCTCCAGCTCACCTCCGTATAAAGTCTATTCCTTTGCCGTAAAGCTAATTTGTTTCCATTCTCCCTCAAAAGCATCATTTTCCTGTGGTGCTCCAGCTGTACTTCGTCCCTGCAAAATATAATTGCTTAGATTTTCCATCATAACGATTACCTTATCTACCTCGATAGCCTGTAAATTATTGGCCTCTGCCGGGTCCTTAGCTAAATTATACAATTGTATCGGAGGAAAGGTATCGATCTCTTGTACCTGCTTGCGAGTGGGGAAGCTCCAGCCTCCCGAACCTGGATTCATGATTAATTTATAGTCTCCTTCTCTAATCGCAAAAGCTCCATTGATGGAGTGATGTATAATATCGGGTCGTTGATTATCAGCTGTTCCTCCTTCCAATTGATCCAGGAAGCTATAGCTGTCTTCTCCTTCATCATCGGCTAATTCATAACCGATAATAGCAGCGCAAGTCGCCATAAGGTCGGTACTACACACCAATTGATTTGAGCTCATCCCGGCTTTCGCTC
>CAJXUM010000533.1 GCA_913060855.1 uncultured Lewinella sp.
CGAGATCAGCCTCGGTCTCGTGGGCTCGGAGATGTGTATAAGAGACAGCTATAAGGTAAAAACTTTATCGGTCGTAGCAATTTGGACGTTCCACCCTAATTCATGTTCAATTTTTACCCGTAAAGCGTTAGCTTGGTGCAACTCTCCATGGTTTAGTAGCAGCTGCTTTGGAGGAGATTCGAAATGTCTTAACCATGTTAGCAACTCACGCTGATCGGCATGGGCGGAGAGAGAATGAATTACTTGCACTTCTGCTCCTACTTGATGGTATTGACCAAAGAATTTGAGTTCTGTGGCTCCTTCTAGTAGCGATCGCCCACGTGTACCTTCTGCCTGAAATCCGACTAAAAGAATAGTGTTTCGAGGGGACTGGATATGATTATTCAAATAATGTAATATTCGACCTCCAGTGATCATCCCACTTCCTGCCAAGACAATTTTAGGCGCTTTATCGGCTACTATTTTTCTGGATGTTGCGGCATCACTTATCAAGTGTCCTACATTGGAAAGGGCCAAAGCACTGGGTTCATCTAACTTGTGCCATTCACTGTTTTTAAGTATGACCCTAGTTGCATCTACGCCCATTGGGCTATCTAAATAAATGGGAAGGTTGGGGATTTCGTGGCTTGCTTTCAATTCGGCAAGCAGAAATAGGAGCTCTTGGGCTCGTTCTACAGCAAAGGTAGGTATGAATAAGATGCCTTTTTTGCGATAGGTAGCTTGGATGATTGCTCGCAGTTCTTCCTTGCTGGAGGCGGTAGGGTGAAATCTATCACCATAAGTAGATTCCATCACAACAAGATCCGCAGTTTTGATAGCTGACCTATGATGTAATAAAAGGTTTTTTTCCCTTCCTATATCACCACTAAAAATCAATTTTTTCTTGCCTACTTTCAGTTCTATCATCGCTGCACCAAGAATATGACCACTATTCCTCAAGCAAAATTTCATATCGCCGCCGAGGATGACCCATTCTTTGTAATTGTGCGGAATAAATAAGGGCATGGATCGAAGGGCATCTTTGATGGTATAAAGTGGTTTTGCCGGCTTGTGTCGGGTATAACCATATAGATTAGCCCGTTCGGCTTCTTCTTCTTGTATCTTGCCGCTGTCTTTAAGAATAATCTCTGCTAGATCTACTGTAGGATATGTACAATGAATTTCTCCTTTAAAGCCATTTTTGACTAAAACTGGAATATAACCACAGTGATCAAGGTGAGCATGAGTCAATAGGATGGCATCTATACTTTCAGGTGGTATGGGGAAAGCCTTCCAATTCAATAAGCGTAATTTTTTTACCCCCTGAAATAGGCCGCAGTCAATAAGTATCCGTTTACCTTGGTAGGTTATTAATATTTTAGAGCCTGTTACGGTTTCTGCTCCTCCAAGGAATTGTATTTGAAGATTTTCATTCATGCCTATAATTGTAAATACCTGTCATCAAATAGCCGAACATTAGGGCAAACGAATCAGAGCTATTCTCCAGATTTGTGAAGCGGCGAAGTAGTGAAGTGGTCATGAAATGAAGTGGAGAAGATGTGAAAGAGTGAAGAGTGTCACATGTCTCATCCTCTTCACCACTTCAATATTGCGGGTAGCATGTTCATGCGTTTGCCCTAGCCGAATATGGTTTAATTCGATATCCCCTTGAGTTTCCGCTCATCCAATACCATAATGCCGCCATCTTGAATTTCTATGTAACCATCTTCTTTAAATTCAGCCAACATCCGAATGACACTTTCTTTGGCGGTTCCCACTAGGCCCGCTAGGTCATCACGTAATATGTGAATACCCTTTTGATCCCTGCTCTGAAAACGCTGATTTAGCAATACTATGGTATCTGCTACACGCTTTCGTACCGAGTGATACGCAAGGTGCAATAACTGCTCCTCCTTTTCCTCGACATCATTGGCTAACATTTTAATCAAACGGGAAGCCACGTCTCTGTTAGCAAAAAGTAATTGCTGAAAATCTGCTTTGGGAATGAGACTGACTTCTGTTTCTTCCATCGTCATGGCAGTGAAGTGATAGGGCTCATCCCTGATGAGAGCGGAATATCCCACAAAGTCTCCTTCTTTGTAGATATCGATGATGTATTCTTTGCCGTATTCAGTCGTTTTATACGTTTTTATTTTCCCCTTTTTAATAAAATAGAGATAATGGGGATTACTTTGTTCCCCAAATAAGGTAGTCTTCTTTGGGAGGATTTGGGTTTGATGCTTTTTGGAAAGTTTCTTTAATTCTTCATACCCCCTAGCTTCATTAATAAAGGTATGCCATCCATCTTCGGTCTTATCGAATTTTTGTAGCAAGCGTTCACTTTTTTTCAAGCGAGTTTCGATTACCTGTAGGAGCTCATCTTTATAAAAGGGTTTTGTGATATAGTCATCAGCTCCTAGGTTCATCCCCCTTCTAAAATCGTCTTTTTCCGTTTTGGCGGTGAGAAAGACAAAAGGTATTTCAGCTGTTTGGTGCTTTTTACTCAAAATATTCAGGACCCCAAAGCCATCTAATTGGGGCATCATTACATCACAAAGGATAAGGTCTGGTGGATTTTCCAAGGCAAGTTTTACGCCTAGGTTACCATCTGCAGCCGTAGCGGTCTCGTAACCAAAAAGACTAAGGGTTTCTTCTAAGTTGTCCCTTACGATTTCGTTGTCTTCGATGATAAGGATTCTCTTTTTCATGGTAGGGAGTTTTTTAATGGGATGCTAATACTGAAGGAGGTGCCGACTCCAACTGTACTTTCAAAAGAAATAGTGCCGTTCATTATATTGAGGTACTTCTTCGCAATATTTAAACCTAGGCCAGTGCCCTGCCTGTTTTCAGCATTGTGGGCCCGGAAAAATCGAGTAAACAAGTACTTTTGATCTACTATTGGGATGCCAATACCCTGGTCTACTATATCTATGATTAGGGCTTGGTCGAAGAGTCGACTAACACATCTAATATCTTGCCCTGGATCTGAATATTTAATAGCATTGGATAAGAGATTAAATAGTACGCTCTTCAATAGTTTTCTGTCTAGAAAAACGGCGGCTTCGGTATGGCCTTCAAAATAGATGTACTGGCCTGTTTTAAGCAAGGCTTCCATTTCGATTAGTACTTCTTCATAAAAATCCTTGAGTGGGAAAATGCTGGGACTTGCTCCTATTTTCCCTTCTTGAAGTTTACTGAGCGAGAGAAAATCATTGAGTATTTCTACCAACGTCTTTACCGAAGATTTTATCCGTTCAATATGTCTTTGTCGTTGCTTCTTTTGGTTTTCTTTTTCATATTCTGCAATTAGTTCTACGGAAGAAAGAATAGAACTTAATGGCGTGCGAAACTCGTGAGAAGCGGTAGAAATGAAGCGAGATTTTAGTGCACCCAAATCCTTTTCCTTTTCTAAGGATTCTCTTAACGCCACTTCTACCTGCTGGCGTTCGTTGATTTCATAGGCCAATTGCTGATTGGCATACTGCAATTGACTAATGGTTTCGCGGAGCTCTTCTGTTCGGACTTTTACCGTTTGCTCCAACTTTTCATTAAGTTTCCTGATCTTTATTTCGGCTGCTTTGATAGCACTTAAATCATGGACCGTACCCACAAAGAGATTGCGCCCCTTTAGGTGGACTTCGCTGACTGCCAGTCGAAAGGTAAAAAGGGCGCCGCTTTTTTTCTGACCTTCCACCTCTCTGTCTCTACCCGTAACTTTGGCTTCTCCTGTTTTGTAATAGCGATCTATATAGGAATCGTGCCTTTTTGCATGATAGGACGGCATGAGTATGCTAATATTGGCCCCAAGAATCTCAGTAGGTACATAGCCAAACAAGTGGGCCCCAGCAGGATTGATACTTTCAATAATACCCTTGTCATCAATGGTGATAATACCATCGATGGCAGAATCAATAACAGCCTTTAAACAAACGGCCAATTCAGAGTCATGCTGATCATACTGCTCTTCCATAATATCAGTTTATTGATGCACAGCGCTTTGCATCTTACAAAGGAAGCCTATAAGCGATTAGTTATCAATGATATAAGTCACCTATTCGCTTTGATGAAAATCACCATCTATTATTATCCAGACTAACTGTTTCGCAACACCTGATCATACTTAGGAGGACAGTTATGACTAGGTATTGTAAAAATAGAACCTCACTGCTGGATGTATGATGATAATGGTCACCTAAGCACCGTGACCTTCGTCAGTTACTAGCTTGACTATTGTCAGAGCCCCCTTTTGTTGGGCCGGGTGCCATCTTGATATGTATCATAAGTAGGTGTAACAAATCTCATAGTAATCGGTGAGCGGCTATCGTAATTTGCCCAGTGAAAATTCGAGATACTTCCTTATTCTCGAGCATCCATAAAGTCTATTAAATTACAATGATCATGAGAATACTATCCTTATTAGCTTTCCTCGTGTTTTTTTCATATTCCGTTGACTTGTCAGCGCAGGTCTTAGATAAAGGCAACTTTGTGATCGGAACGACCTTGGGCTTTTCCGCCGCCGATACAAAGGTTTCCTATTCTATCAGTGGGGTTAAGGAGAAGGGAAATGGCCCCTCCGCTTTGCAGTTGAACTTTGCCCCCAATGTGGGTTATTTTTTGATAGATTACCTGGCGGTAGGGATAGGCTTAGATTATACCTTTAGCCAAGTAACAGATCCTAATGAAGATCGAAGGAATGATAGTGATTTGCTCTTTGGACCCTTTGCCAGGTATTATCTGCCAGTGGGAGATGACATGGCTTTCTTTCTGGAAACAAGTTTTGGTTTTGGAAATGCTTCTGATGATCAATACATAGGAGAAAACAAGCAAAGTATCAACACCAATGTGTTTGCTTTGGGAGTGGGGCCTGGATTTACGATCTTCTCTACAGATGATATTGGTGTCGAAGCCCTGTTTAAATACAATTTTGCCAGTAGCCAATTTGATACGGAGAATACGGGGGTGAAAACGTCTACTACCACCCGGACGAATCAGTTTGACATCTCAGTTGGGATACAGTTCTACTTTGGAGGGGTTAGGAGGATTGGAGAATAAAAAGCGTAAGTAGGTTGAAGACTCCATACTCGATTGGGATCGCCCCTACCCTACCCTTTTGATTAGCGACTAGTTAGTTTCAAAGCTTCAATACAAAATTAGTCCTCGCTCACCATTTTATCACCCGAAGTCAACTAAGAGAGGAACGCTTTCAGCTGGAGGCGTTCCTCTCCTTATAGTATAGCATAAAACCTAGTAGGTTTTGCCTACATGACATGACTTTCTTAGGAGAACAGATTTCACTATTCAGCTTGTGATCTGTCTCTTATACACATCTGACGCT
>CAJXUM010000534.1 GCA_913060855.1 uncultured Lewinella sp.
GGCTCGGAGATGTGTATAAGAGACAGCCAAAGGTAGTGCTCTGCTCTTGGACTGTAATACCAAGCTTCCCTTCGGCAATATCACGCTTATTCCCTTGGATGTTAGCGATTAGGTCTTATATTCGAATAACATTTGACCTAATTATTTCTTTCAAACTCGTATGGTATGAAAAACCTAACAACTACACTTCTGCTGCTCAGCTTTTGTGCTGGCACGTCTCTATTTGCGCAGGACATCCCTGTCATTGATTGGGAAGAACTTCAAAAAACATCGCCCTGGAAAGCGAGTGAGCAATGGGAGCCTGTTCCTCCGAAAGTAACACCCGGATTTATCACTGCGCCCCCTTCCGATGCTCTTGTTCTCTTTGACGGGAAGGATCTATCAAAATGGCATAAGCCCAAATATCCTTATGGCGTCCGCATGGATCATGTAGAAGGTATATTGGCGGCTAAAAAGAAAGATACGGAGGTGTTCCCGCCAGAATGGACGGTCAAAGACGGCATGGCTATCGTCAAACCAGGTGGCGGACACTTGGAAACGAATCAAGCTTTTGGTGATGTACAATTGCATATCGAGTGGCTCTCACCCGTCGATCCGGGGAAAAAAGACCAAGGCTACGGCAATAGCGGCGTGTTTTTTATGGGTCTTTATGAAGTCCAAATCCTGAATTCATACGAGAATAAAACCTATCCCAACGGACAAGCAGGTTCTTTGTACAAGCAAGCTATCCCATTGGTAAATGCCTCCCGCCCACCCGGCGAATGGCAAGCCTATGATATTGTCTTCGATGCGCCGGAATTTAATGAAGATGGTAGCCTGAAAGAAGCGGCCTATATCACCGTCTTTCACAATGGCGTATTGATTCAAAATCATGTCAGGTTGGAAGGTCCCTGCATCTATATCGGGAAGCCGCATTACACACCCCATGCAGCCAAGCTCCCTCTTTTGCTACAGGATCACAGTGATTTGGTGCGATATCGGAATATATGGATTAGAGAACTATAGTGAAGCAGAATACTTCCGATCAAATTCGGATAATCAGATCTTGATCGGAAGTATAAACTCAGTCGTAATGTCTTATAATTTTCAATTAATCTCCAAAGCCTGCAAGCCAGCCAAATTCTCTTCTAGAATCAATCTAACATCAGCTGTCTCCACGTGCCCAAGCACGCCCCAGGGACCATCAAAACCTTCATCTTTGAGCAGTTGGATCATTTCTTGCTCCTTATCCCCTTTCCCTATTGGTAAAATCTTGGGGCCTTCGGCTTTCATCCCGTTTAGGTTGACCGCCCATAGGTAGGGCTTCATCAATTTAACCAAATCCGGATAGGCGACCAATTGCTCATGGGCATGATGAAAATTATAGATCAATCCAATAGAAAATTCAGGTAGTGCCTTGAGAATAGCCACTTGATTCTCGGGCTCACCAAACCAAGCGCCATGATTATACAGGCCGACCTTCCCTCCTACTTTTTGCGCTCGAGTACTAATATATCTCACCATTTCAATCCCTTTATCCAAGGCTTCTACCGCTGCAAGATTAGCAAAATAGTTTTCGTTAAAACTCATCCAAATGGTAGTCTTGAGACCTGTTTCTTCTAAAATCTTTAACACCCTCTCATTAGACGCACTAAGATGTCCAACACTATCATTATTCGCATCGATCCATAGCCAAACCGACAGGATCTCAATCTCTTTTTCCCGGGCTAATTCGATCTCGCTGGCCATTTCATCCAAATGCTTCTCTCTCCAATCATAGGCGTAACTGGTAATCCCTAAATCTGACAACATGTCAAGGCGTTCGGCAGGCGTACGCTCCTCGCTATCAAAAGGTACGATACACCAGGCAAAGGTGTTATCCGCCTTGAAGTATGGGCCAGTTTCGGACGCACAGGCTGCAAATAGGAGTAGTAAGCCAGTAATCAAAAAGAAAAATGGGTGGTGCTTAAACTGCATAGTGTTTGAGTTTGCTTTTGTATTAATCTTAATTGATCTTTATTTCCTTACTTCCCAACTCTTCTAGATACGCCATAATTTGATCAAACTCTGAACGCTCTAAATGCTTAATGGGAGGCATTTTACTGCTGTAACGATAAGACTTGGGGTTATTGATAAAAGCCCAGATATCTTCCTCCTCCCAATATTCCAGAATATTCTTCGGGTAGTTGAATTCAGGTCCCATCAAGCCGCCCACCTTATTTAGCGAATGGCATTTCAGGCAGTTCTGCTCAAACAATTGAAAACCCGCCATATTGACTTCAGGCAAAATGGCTTGGTAAGCCACTTCATAGGGTGTCAGCTTCAGCTTTGATAAGCCAAAAGGCCAAACAAAACGCTTATCCTCATAGGGTATATTCTCCCAAACCAAATAGAAAGGAGACATTTTGGCGGCCAACTTACCCGTCCAGGCAGCTTCTTCACTGCTTAGATCTGTGAAAGCCAAGTAACTGTCCTGTGACAAGGCATTTTTTAAAGTCATTGTTGCATTATAGCCATCCTCACATTCATAAGTGACCAATATCTTTGCAGGGTCAGCAGATTTAACCCAATCCTCTTCCAGCTGCGCTAAGAAATAATCTAGGACATCTTTAAAAAGATAGGCTTTGTATTGCTTGGTTTGCTTAAAAGTATGATCAAATTGTGCAGTTACTTCCTTGGCTACTAAGGGGTGATTCCCTTCCAATAAGGTCGTCAGGTCAAATAAAGTCAAGGGCGGCTCCTCGATTAATTTTGGGGCAACTCCCAGGGGTTGTTCCGCGCTGTGATTTTCAGATCCGCAGCTAAATAAAAGTAATAGAAAAAGTATCACATAACAGTAATAACAAATAGGCGCGTTTAGAAAGAAAAGAGCATCCTTTACAAGAGCGGAAAATTTAGAAAGCATCTAATATTTTTTTTGCCAAACTAACCAATAAAGTCACCATTTCCTATCGCACCCATTTTTAAGTTTACAGCTAAGTTGTAACCAATTGAGAATCAATATTTTTCTATTGCTTTGCAGGCTTTAAAAGCGCTTTCACCCCCTCTTCTAATTGATACAGCAACTTTACCTCCCGTTCACTGAGTGCCTTATCATAGATGGACACTTCATCCACTAGACCAACGAAGTTAAGTCCCAGAAATATCTTAGATTGATTCAAGTCCCAAGTAAAGGCCTCCTCAATAGAACGGCTTCCTTGCGATTTGCCATTAATATAAAAACTAGCAGTCCCATTATCACTGTTGAGTTGATCAAAACTAATCACAATATGCGTCCAAATTCCGGTACCAAAGGGACGATCTGTAGCTGGAAGTAAGCGTTCTGTAAAGGCGGGATTCTCGTCGGGAGCAATGTTCTTAGGATTCCAAGCCGCTAAATCACCATACGCCCCCATTCTAAAGGAGCGAGGATTCTTATCAGAAAAATCTACCCAAAGCGCCGCATCATTGTATCCTACATCCGTGATTTGGATGGGGTCCGTAAAACCTGGCTCCAAGTCCTTTTCCGGGTCTAGACTCAACCAAAGCGAAATTGTTCCGCTCCAGTTTTTAGCTTGGTAGTTGATATTATCCTTCGATTGGTAATACACCACGGCTTTACTTTTCTTTTTAAAAGCCAAAGCATCTCCAAAACGTCCCGCTCCTTCAATTAGGGCTACATCCGTCGTAGCTAAACCTGGTTTGGCATCATTTCGCTCATCATAGGAGGTCCCGGTATACAACTGGGCATCTCCCTTGGCTTTATCCGCGCTAGTCCCCTTATCGAAGGTAGCAGCCAAACTAAGGCGCTCTCCCAATTCTGTGTGGATACCCGCTCGCTGTTCCTCTACATGTGCGGCTACCGTCCCTACGGGAGCCAGCCATATTTCACTGTTTTCAGCTTGTACATAGGCAATGAGTTCTTCCAGCATACTTACCTTGGTGGTCTGAAAGCCCCCCTCTCCTATTTCGTGTCCTGCGAGCACAACCCAATTGCCGGCCTTAATCGCTCCTTCTAGTATAGGTTTAATATCCTTCTCAAAATCTTTCCCATCCATTTCTATACCCTGCAGCTGCGCCATATCCGCAAAAACAGGGTCATTGCTGGCTTCATCGAGCCAACCTCTCCCCGATTGAAAAAGTTCTGCTACAAGCGGGACATAGCTACGTGTTGCTTCTCCTTTTCCCACAAAAGTCTGTCCGCAGGAATAGGCAAAAGAGACCGGTTCTACACCCAACATGGTCTTAATTTCTTCATTAGCAGTCGACAACTCACGCCGCATGGCAGCCAAGTTATAATTCTCCAAGGCTTTGTCTCGAGACCACTCAAAATTGCCTGAGCAAGGATGCACCAAGGTATGATTGCCCATTTCATGACCATCCTTAACCGCTTGCTGCCAAGCCGCTAAACGAGGTTTCATGCTGGCTGGCACCACATAGAAAGTAGCTTTCACGCCATGCTTATTAAATAGCGGCGTCCCTACATCTACATTCGACAATCGGGCATCGTCAAAACTGAGGCTAAGCGCCGCCTTCTTACCGGCGGGCCAAGTGATTTGTTGAGCGGATAAACTGCTTGTCACCAAAAGACATAAGCTAAAGGCACAGGTAACCGCACAGAGAAATTGATAAGTGTTTTTCATGGATTGCTTTGATTAAATCATGTTGAAGATAGCAATATTATTCCCTAAATTACAGCTGCAAAACCTTTTACTGCTATGGAAATAACCGAAGTTTTCTATCCCAAAGAAAGGGCTGAATGGCGCAAGTGGTTAGAAACCCACCACCAAGAAAAAACAGAAATATGGTTGAGACGCTTTAAAAAAGCTACTGGAAAGCCTTGTCTAAACTATGATGAACTGGTAGAAGAATGTCTGTGTTTTGGCTGGATAGATGGCGTCATAAAAAAATATGACGCCGAAAGCAATGTACAGCGCATTACTCCTCGACGGAAGAAGAAAACTTTTTTATCGGAACTTAATCGACAGCGCGTCTGGAAGCTACAGGCATTGGGCTTGATGACGCCAGCCGGTATCCCTGCTATTCAAGATCAAATTGGATCGCCAGATGATCCTTTCGAAATTCCCGAGTGGATTAGTCAACAACTTAAAGAGGCAGCAGTATGGGACACCTTTTCTGATTTCCCACATATGTACAAGCGATTGAAAGTAGGTTGGATTACGGAGCCTGCAAAATCCCGCAAGGAAGAGCCTCAAAGGCGATTAAACTATTTGATTAAAATGACAGGAAAGGGTAAGATGTATGGAACGATCCCAGCCATTCCAGGGTTTTATTAGTACTAGATATCATATGAACATAGAATAATTACTGTCTCTTATACACATCTCCGAG
>CAJXUM010000535.1 GCA_913060855.1 uncultured Lewinella sp.
ATCCTCTTCGTCGGCAGCGTCAGATGTGTATAAGAGACAGGACTAGCGTACCTTTCAAAGGAAAAATCAATGTGCCGCTGCGTCCCTTTCCCGGCGTAATGGGCGTGGCTCCCGCGACTGAGGAGATGCTCTCGACGATCCCTCCTCGCGCTAATGGTGGAAATATGGATGATCCGAATATCGTAGAAGGTACGACCGTGTACTTTCCTGTCTTTGTAGAGGGGGCCTTATTTTCGATCGGCGATGCCCATGCGGCACAGGGGATGGGTGAAGTTTGTGGTACGGCCATAGAAGCACCGATGCGCATTGTGTATGAAATAGAAGTCATTAAAGGTGGCCGCGCTATTACCGAGCCAGAATATGAAACGGATGATTATTATGCGGTTACCGCTTTTGCCACTACGATAGATGAAGCGGCTAAAAAGGCGGTGAAGTTCATGGTAGATTACCTGGTAGCTGAACATGATCTGACGCCTTCGGAGGCTTATGCCTTGTGTTCATTGGCGGGCGACTTGAAGATTGCGGAGGTAGTAGATGTGCCGAATATGCTGGTGGCTATGCATATGTCGAAGGAGGTGTTGGGAGTGAAATAGGAGGGGGAGTCGGACGTCGAGAAGGACTAATGATAGAATGGTTTGTAGGGAAGTAATTCCAGCTCATTGGGATGATCTCGTGTAAGATGATCATACAATGAGCTGGAGTCTATGTTTAACTTTCTATGAATGTCGGAGCTTTTCGTTGTAAGGAAGCTTGCTCGAAGGCGTAAGCTATTTCCAACAAAAGCGGCTCGGTCCAGGCGGCGCCAAAGAAGGACAGGCCTACGGGTAGGTCCTCAATCCAGCCCATTGGAACCGTAATATTAGGATAGCCAGCACGAGCGGCGGGGGAAGAACTTCCTCCCAGAAATAGATCACCATTAATGGGGTCCGTTTTCCAAGCAGCAGAACCAGTGGGGGCGATAATCGCGGATAGGCCATGCTCAGCCATCGCCTCATCGATGCCTTTGTCACGGGTATTTTCTAGCATTTCAGCCAACAATTCTTTGTATTTCGGAGTATCTAAGCCTTCCATTCCCTGCGCGCGCTCCAACAAGTCTTGGTCAAAGAGTGATTCTATCTCATCTTGTTTATTGAAAGCAATGAGTTCTTCCAAACTCTTGACTGGCGCATCAGGGCCTAAGCTAGCAAAGTACTTATTGAGTCCATCTTTAAATTCGTACAACATAACCTGGAAGGAGGTCCGTCCGCCGTTTCCGGAGCCAATTTTATCCAACCTAATAATTTCTGCTCCTTGTTTTTCCATTACCGCCACGGCTTCCTCTATTCGGGCATCTACTTCACGATGAAACCCCATAGAACTCGTGTAAAGGGCGATTTTTTTTCCTTTCAAACCATCCTTATTCAGAAAAGGGGTATAATCGGTATAAGACTTGCCTTCACTGTCAGCGGTTTTATCATCCTTTTCGTCAATCCCAGTCAGTGCTCCCAAGCAAATAGCGGCATCCCTTACGGTTCTAGCCATCGGACCTGCGGTATCCTGGGTTTCAGAAATGGGAATAATACCGGCTCGACTAACTAGCCCTACGGTTGGTTTAATCCCCACAACACCATTAGCATGGGAAGGGCAAACGATAGAACCATTGGTTTCCGTTCCTATCGCTAGCATGCAAAAGTTGGCGGATACGGCTGCCCCGGAACCTGCACTTGAGCCACAGGGATTTCGGTCTATTACATATGGATTTCGGGTTTGTCCCCCACGGCCGCTCCAGCCACTGGAAGAGACGTTGGAGCGGAAGTTGGCCCACTCGCTGAGGTTGGCTTTCCCTATAATAACGGCCCCTGCTTCTCTCAATTTGGCCGTCACCCAGCTATCTTGTAAGGGTTTTGAGCCCAATAAGGCGCGCGAGCCTGCCGTTGTCATCATTTTATCATGGGTATCTATATTGTCTTTGAGAACGATCGGGATACCATGTAAAGGTCCACGAGACTGGCCTGCTTGTAGTTCTTGATCTAGGGTTTGGGCGATGGCTACAGCATCCGGATTCAGTTCGATAATCGAATTGATTTTAGGGCCAGCCTGATCCAGGGTTTCAATACGAGCGAGGTAAGCTTTAATCACCTCTTCGATCGTAAAATCACCTTGGGCAAAACCCGTTTGCATCTGATCTATGGTTACCTCTTCAAAGGGAAATGTGGTCGAAGTAGCATCCGCCACAGGAGTAGAAGATTGGCAGGCATAAATTGTCCATAGGTGCGCACCTACGACAGCCTTAGCCGAATGGCTAATAAAGTTTCGTCTTTTCATACTAATGATATATTTAATAGCCCATTTCGGCTACTATCTTACTGGACATTTTAATACTAAATATGTCCGCTTGAAATAGAGGTAGAGCACTATCCAATATACATTTTTTGCTAAAATCAGGAGGCAATTCTTGGCTAAAAACTAATCAAACGATAGCCATCATTCTGCATACTGATCAGCACCGTCATGGCTGATAATGCCAATTTAACAGGCTCTGCGAGTTCATTTCGATCGATTTTCCTAGAATTAATCGATTGACCACAGATATAAATTTTAGCCCCCGCCTTTTCCAGGGCCTCCAAGAGAGGAAGATTTGGATTATCTATCCCATAACGCTTCTGATAAGCTTCATTGCTCAATGCATCTTTGCTGGCTAAATTGTGGATAGCACAAGCAACCGCAAGGTTTTCAGCAGGCACGCCAGCTTGCGCATGCATATTGAGAAAACGAGCTAAAGTATTCAATTGGGGATTGATTTTCGAAGGATCTTCGGGCGTACTAGCAATATCAAAAACCGCTTTGTAAGCTTGCTTGGGGTCTAATGGAAAATCGGGCTCATGGATCTGATGTACCACACCAAATTGATCGATAATAGGTCCGCTAGCGCGCTGTGCTTGCAGTGGTATAGAAAGAAAAACTAGCATATTACAGCTAATAAATAGACGGAAAAAATTCTTCATGAGTGGTAATTGAGTGCTTGACTGTGAAAGAGCTAGGGTATAGATTTTGAAACGTGCTCTAATATTTCAAACCTTGGGGCTCTTCCACTAATAAGCCTTTTTAATACAGTGCTAAAAATAAGCTTTAGTAACAAGGTAATCCTTCTTTGGGAGTCTCCTTCTGATATTATGCCAATAATTTACTAAATTTCGGTGCCTACACCGAAATGCATTACCTCTCCTATTTCCATACTCGATATAAAATGGTTTGAGCCGTTTCTAACCACTTTGTGTCATTATATGCCAGTCTTGCAGTAATTCGCTCCGAGATCGGTATATATTCAATAACCGTCAAGATATGTTGAAGCCGTTTTACGCAGCAAATAAGGGAGCAATATTGGCTCTTCTCTTTTGGATGATAGGAATACCTCTATTCGGGCAAGTAACGAATGTGGACAGCCTAGCCGCCTTACTCTCGACTTCACTACCGGATACCCAGCGATTGGATATTCTGATTGACCTGACAGATGAAATGCAATTTCAAGATCCTCAACGAGGAATTACTTATGGCGAAGAGGCCTTGGCCATAGCGCGGCCATTGCTTGATATAGCGCGTATTACTGGCACCCTTTCACGGATTGGGGCCTGCTATGCCAACCTCGGTGACATTAATGAAGCAGAGAAATACTGGCGCGAAACACTAGCGCTGGAAATAGCTAGAAATGACTCTATGGGTATAGGCCGGCAATTTACCAATATCGGAACGGTGTTTGACACCCGGGGCAACTTGGATTCTGCGATTATTTATCACAATAAGGCTTTGGCCATATTTACCAGAAAAGAGAGTGACGTGTACCAAGCCATTGTATACAATAACTTGGCCATAGACTATGAAATAAAAGCAGACTATCCCGAGGCCATACAGTTATACCTTGAAGCCTTGGTCAAATTTGAGAAAATAGGCCATAAAGCAGGTGTCGGCGCTGTTTACTCAAATATTGGCAATGTCTATAGCCAGTTACAAGACTATGATGAAGCGATCCATTACATCAATCAATCACAGCAGATCAAGCGAGAAATTAATGATCGATATGGGATTGCACTCAATGATAATAATTTGGGTACGCTTTACTTGCGGTTAAACCAGCTAGATTCAGCACTGATTTACAATACAAAATCGCTAGAACTAAGGCGCGAATTGGGGGATAAGGAGGGCGAGGGGCAGTCACTGCTTCAGCTCGGCGCGATCCAGTATCAATTGGGTGATTTCGCTACAGCAATGTCCTTAGGAAAGGAAGCTTATCAGATAGCAGAATCATTAAATAACAAATTTGAACTGGGCAAAGCTGCGGTTCACTTGGGGCGAACCTACCTACAAGCTCAACAACTATTGAAAGCGGAAGAATATCTACTCACGGCTAATCAACTGACCAGCGATAACCGGGAACGGGAGACAAAACTGCAAACCTTTGAAGCGCTATACCAACTTTATAAAATTCGGAAAGATGAACGTGCGCTTTTTTTTCATGAAAAGTACGCCTTACTCAAAGATAGTATCCGGAATGATGAGCAGTTGAAAGAAATTACACGCTTTGCCCTTCAATATGATTTTGATAAAGAAAAGGAAATACTGGCTGTGGAGCGAGAAAAAGAAGAGGCATTACTCATGAGTCAGCTTCAGCGGCAAAAATTCCAACGCAACACCTCCCTCGTAGGCTTGGCAGCAGGTATCTTCATTATCGGCTTGCTATGGCGGGGTTACCAACAAAAACAGCAGAGTAATAAACTATTGGCTGCGCAAAATAAGACGATCGAGCAAACCCTAGCGGAACGCGAAACGCTTTTGAAGGAAATTCACCATCGCGTAAAAAATAACTTACAAGTGATTTCCTCCTTACTGAGTTTGCAATCTCGATCTATTAAAGATCCGGTTGCCTTAGGGGCGATAGAGGAGGGGCGAAACCGGGTAAAGGCCATGGCGCTTATTCACCAAAACCTTTACCAGGACGAAAATTTGGTGGGAGTACATTTGCCCGATTATATCCAGAAACTAACAGCTAATTTGATACGGTCCTATAGTATCGACCAAAAACAGATCAAGATCACACAAAACATTGCACCTATCTCTTTGGATGCAGACACGCTGATCCCATTGGCCTTGATCCTAAATGAACTCATATCCAATGCCCTGAAATATGCCTTTCAACAACAAGAAGAGGGCGAAATTGGGGTGGCTATCGACCAATTGAAGGAGGGACTCAAAATTGTCGTAAGTGACAATGGCAGTGGCTTACCTGTCTCTTATACACATCTCCGAGCCCACGAGACCGAGGCTGATCTCGTA
>CAJXUM010000536.1 GCA_913060855.1 uncultured Lewinella sp.
CGAGATCAGCCTCGGTCTCGTGGGCTCGGAGATGTGTATAAGAGACAGACTTAGTATTATTCCAAATGGCGATGAGCCTATTGAATATAGTCTCGACGGCGCGGCTTCTTGGCAAACCAGTAAGCAGTTTACAGGTTTAGGAGAAGGGGAATACAACCTACTCATTCGGCGTGAAGATGGAAGCTGTGAAACCACCTACCCTACGCTCATTAGGCTTAATCCTCCGTCTCTACCGATTTTTTCAATAGCAGTTCAAGATCCTTCTGATTGTGACCGCAATGATGGTAGTATTCGGCTCAGCACGACTGAAAATATAACTGGCTTAAGGTTTAGCATTGACAATGGTGCCACTTGGTCCAATACCCCCTTTTTTAATAACTTGGAAAAAGGAGAATATGCTGTGCTCGTTCAAAACACGAACACCGCTTGTATTTCTGAAGAAAGTAATCTTATTGTTTTGCAGGGACCTGAGCCGCCGCCTTTTCGGGTTACGCTTACACAGCCGTCTGTCTGTGGAGGGGCTGATGGTCGTATTCAATTGGGTCCCCTAGATGCTGGAGAGGGTCAATACCGTTATAGCATTGACGGTGGACAATCTTGGCATCCTTTTGGCCTCTTTGTTTTCTTACCCCCTGGAGATTACCAATTAATGGCACGCAATGCCGATGGAAGCTGCTTGCTCAGCTGGGAGGAAACCGTCACCCTGCTCGCCCCTGAAAATCCACAAGTTGATATCGAAGTAAAGCAGCCCACGCAATGTAATGAGCCCAACGGCCAATTATATTTCCTCCCTGCTCAAACCGAAGCAGGTTTTGAATACAGCATAGATGGCGGCCTCAATTGGAGTGAAAAAGAACAATACGGTGGCTTACCTCCTGGCGCTTATGAATTGCTTACCCGTTACCCTGGACAGAACTGCCAATTTGGAGCGAAAGAGATCATATTGGAAGCGCCACCTTTTCCCGAAAACCTAGATGTTGTCACAGCAGCACCATCGAGTTGTGAGCAATTGGATGGGGAGATTAGCATCATCCCACCCGACTCCAACCAAAACTGGAGCTATAGCCTCGACAATGGTCAAAATTGGAGCCATCAAAATCAATGGAATGATTTAGCTGCGGGGACCTATCTAATTTTGTTGCGCAATGAAGCTACACAATGCCTAAGTCCTGAACCTACAACTATCAGCCTCGCCGATGAGGATACCCCTATTATTAACAATGTATCGTTTACCGCTGTGTCTGATTGTACCGAAGGCAACGGAAGTATAGAAATTGAAATCACCAATGAAGCAGCCGAATACCTTTTTAGTATTGATGACGGACAAACTTGGCAAGCGGAACCCTCTTTCCATCAACTGGACTACGGTTCCTATACCGTTCAAGTAAGCAATCCTTCCGCTGAGTGTACCGCCATTTTTCAACCTACTTTGACTTTAGATCATCCTTTTCTATCTCCAATTGTCGCGGGAAATAGTTTCTCGCCCAGCGCCTGTGGCCTTGATGATGGCAGGATTGAACTCAGCCTACAGGAGATGGAACATGAGCTTGAGTTTTCCATTGATAATGGATTGACATGGCAGACCGATCCCGAGTTCTCCCATCTGGCAGCCGGCGATTATGAAGTGCTAGTTCGAGGAGGAAATAACGACTGTACACCAACTACCTTCGATGTCTTTTCTTTAGCTTCTCCAAGCATAAATTTAGCTGTTGAAATCCGTTCTCTTCCACCCAGTGATTGTCAGGTATCGGATGGGGAAATTTGGCTGGCTAATACGGCCTTGGAAAACTTATCCTATCGGCTCAATGAGGGTGATTGGCAACCAACAGCCCACTTCGATCAATTAACCGCTGGCTCCTATACGCTGCATGTCCGAGATACTAACAATAATTGCGTAGGGACAATCGGGGAAACTATTATGCTGGAGGAACCCACTACCCCAGTTCCGTCTGTAACTTGGACGAATCCTTCTGCATGTGGAAGAACAAACGGAACGATAGCGATTACTATGGCGGGAGCAGAAGAGGAGGATTTTGAATTCAGTATCGATGGAGGCAATCAATGGCAAGTTTCTTCTGTCTTTGAAGAACTCCCTGCCGCCTCTTACCAGGTTCGAGTCCGACGTATCAATAGCAGTTGCGCGCCGCAAGGTTTTGCACCGATGGTTACCCTGGTAGAACAAGCTGCTCCGGCATTGCAATCCGCTACATTTAGTCCTCCCAGTATTTGCGGAGCCGCCGACGGAACCATTGTGGTGAACACAGCACCTGACTTGTTGGCTGTTTTTAGTTTGAACAATCAAGATTGGGTAGAAACGGGTCACTTCGATGGCCTTCCCGCTGGCACCTATACGCTGCAAATCAGGTATGAGGGAACAACTTGCGAAGCTTTAGTCGAAGAGGAATTCATCTTACAAGCCCCTACCAACTTGGCTCCACTGGAAATAGAAACAGAAGCAATAACGGATTGTGGAATTACAAATGGAAGAATCAGTTTTCTCTCCACCAATGCAAACTATCAATATAGTATTGATGGCGGAAATTCCTGGCAATCTTCGCCCGTTTTCAATCAACTCGGCGCTGATACCTATTATCCAAGGATATCTACCATAGATGGTGCTTGCCAATCTGAAACACTTGACCCAATACAACTAGAAGCACCGGACAGGCCTCTAGTAATGGGTATTATTAGCGAAGATCCATCCGCTTGTTTACAAACGGATGGAAGCATTCGGTTTCAGGTACAAACAGCAGCGGATTATCGATTTAGTATAGACAATGGGCAGACATGGCAATCCAGTCCTGTTTTTTCTGATTTAGCGGTCGGCAGATACCTGCCAGTAGTCAAGCGGAGAGGAAGTCAATGCCAAATCCAGTCGTTCGGAATTGATCTCAACTTACCGCCTACTCCCGAAATCACCCAGGTAAAGGTTGAACCGGCTTTAGGTTGTCAAGGAATAGATGGCAGTATTGAAATTCAGGCTATTGGTGAAGGCCCTTTGCTCTATAGTATTGATGCCGGACAATCTTGGTCACCCGATCCAGTTTTCGAAAATTTAATCCCAACTCACTACACGATAGTCGTTAGAGGAGAAAACAGTTGCCCCATTTTTTACCGAGAAGCCGTAAAAGTGGGCGCTATTGAAGCCATAGCGGTAGAGCTTGTCGAGAGCTTAGCCCCTTCTTGTAGTGGGAATAACGATGCTATGATTCGTGTTGAGGCGCAAGGAGGCTTGGCGCCCTATTCCTATCGATGGTCAAATGGAGTCACCTCCGCCGAAAACGCTGATATTCCAGCAGGTATTTATACCGTTACCGTATCAGATACACGTCAATGTGAGCAAGTACTTCCCTTTACTATCGAAGAACCGCCTGCTTTGACTATTTCCTTAGGAGAAGATGTAGAATCAACGCTTTGTTTAGGCCAATCTCTTCGTTATGATTTTGAAAACGAAGGGTATACCTATCGATGGGGAAGTGATAATGGTTTTGAAAGCACTGCTTCAACTATTTCGTTGAACGAGCCGGGCCACTATTGGGTCGAAGTGACGAATGAATCGGGCTGCACCGCTAGTGATAGTGTTCTACTTCTTTACCGAGAAGATTTTTTTAATCCTGATTTTTTGCTGCCGACAGCCGGTCTGGCCGGAACCCCTATCGTAGCTATTGATATTTCCTGGCCCATCCCCGACGAAATCCTTTGGGAATACAATACCAATGAAGTCATTCACCAAGAAACTTATTTCAATCAAGAGATTGTAATGTTCCCCAATGTCGGTACTTATAATATCCGACTTTATGCCAAAAAGGGAGAATGTGAAGGCGTATTGGATAAAACTATTACTATTTACAATGATCCTGACTCCTTACAGAATCAAGGCTTAGGAGAGGAGACAACAGATCATGTTCTGGACTTCTCTTTGTATCCCAACCCCAATAATGGAACATTCGACGCCCGTGTTCAGCTTGATGAAACACAAAATGTAAAGATTTGGGTATTCGATGGAGCGGGCACTTTGATGGAAAGTCGCGAATTAGATGGATTCAATTTTTACCTAGAACATTTTAGCCTTTCCAATGCTCAAGCGGGCTTATATAACTTGGTTCTTCAAACGCAAGATCAATGGTATTACCTCAATTTTATTGTTGGTGATTAAAGCGTAATGGATATGATCAGAGCATCATTTTTTGGGGTATTTTTCATGCTATTTATAGGTCACGGAGATCAGACTTATAAGTTGGATAAGCAGGCTCCGGCTAAAATGCTGGCTGGTATCTCTCCGGCCATCAATGGAAATGCACGCTTTCTAACGGAGGAAGTTTTTATCGCAGGTGGTTGCTTTGATGTCTCAAATGCCCGCACCAGAGGAAGTTTTGGAGCTATCGGAACCTTTAGTAATGGTGAATCTTCTATCGGAATTGACAATGGCATCATTCTGTCAACAGGTAGTGTGCTTAATGCCAGCGGCCCCAACACCGCTACAAACTTCACCACTAATTTCAACAATGGTGCTTCGGACGCAGATCTGGCCCAAATCATAGATAACGCCCTGATACCTATCCGGGATGTCGCCATTCTCGAATTTGATTTTACACCCACTGCCGATCAAGTGCAATTCAAATATGTTTTTGCCTCAGAGGAATATTGTGATTTTGTAAATTCAGATTACAACGATATTTTTGGTTTCTTCATTTCTGGTCCGGGCATAAGTGGGCCTTTTACCAACAATGCGGAGAATATTGCGCTAGTCCCCGGTTCTTCAGACTATGTGGCGATCAATAATATCAACCATCTCAGCAACGCCAACTCTTACATTGATAATATTCCTGCTAATCACAGCCAATTGGGGAATTGCCCTGGCGGATACCCTAATACAGATGGAGTTGCACTGGGGCTATGTGAATATGATGGTTTTACCAAAGTGCTTAGAGCCAGTGCAAATGTCATTCCTTGTCAGACCTACCATATCAAATTGGTAATTGGAGATATCACAGATGGACAATATGACTCGGCCGTCTTTCTGGAAGCCAATAGTTTTGAGGCCGGAGAAAGCGTAGTCGTTGAGGGGCTGAGCCCTAGTTTTGGAGGAAACATCGTACAAGAGGGTTGCAGTGATGCCTATTTTCTTTTTCAGCGGTTTGGGAATGATCTAAGTAATTCGATGCGGGTGAATTTTGATGTTAGTCCCACTAGCACAGCCCGAGCGGGTTCGGATTATGAAAACTTTCCCACTACCATCACCTTCCCTCCTGTCTCTTATACACATCTCCGAGCCCACGAGACCGAGGCTGATCTCGT
>CAJXUM010000537.1 GCA_913060855.1 uncultured Lewinella sp.
ATCAGCCTCGGTCTCGTGGGCTCGGAGATGTGTATAAGAGACAGGTTTTAAAGGAATGATCTCCCCCTTCCATTTTGACCAGATGCGCTTTATCCAATTTCGAACAAACGGATTCGATTAAATCGTACTTGGCAAGCGTATCGCGCGTACCTTGCAGGAAAAGCTGTGGCTGTGGAATAGCAGATAAGTGTTCTGCTCTTTCTGTTCCCACTTTCCCGGGGGCGTGTAAGGGAAATCCGTAATATACAATCCCTTTGACGGCTTCTAATTCACCTAAAGCAGCCACCTGTGAGGTCATTCGACCACCAAATGATTTCCCTCCTGCCAAAAGCACCAATCCATCGCTATAGGTCAAGGCTTTTGCTACCGCCGCTTTTATCGCTGGATGGGCTTTTTTCGGGCGATCGGGTCCGCCGCCTTTTTCCATATAGGCGAAGTTAAAGCGGAGCGTGCCTACCTGATGCGTCGCCAGTTCTTGGGCAAGGGCTTCCATGAAAGCATGCTCCATGCCAGCGCCAGCACCATGGCTTAAGACCAACAAAGCAAAAGCATCTTTGGGCAATATTAAGAGGGCTGAAACAGTACCTATCTCTTCAGAAATATCGATCTTTAATCTTTTGGGTTCAATCATGTTTGTGTGTTTTTGAATCGAGTATTATCTTATGGCCAAATTTGGACAAGCCTTAAGTAACTAATTTACAAGATGTTTAAATCACTCACTCCTACAAATCCCATCATTTAGCATATGAAAAAACAAAATTGGCGTAGATATACTTTTGAATTCCTATCCATATTCATCGCCGTAATATCTGCTTTTGCGCTTGATAATTGGAATGATAACCGAAGAGATAGGTACGCAGAAGTCAAGATTTTGGCTGAAATGAGCAATGGTCTCCAGAAAGACATCGAAGACATCCATTTGAATATGGATGGGCATGATCAAGGAATAGCCGCTTGTCAATACTTCACTAGAATGATCAACAATCAAGCCGTAGGCCTGGATTCATTCACTCAACATTACTTCACACTCACCCGCGATTTTATTTCCATCCAAAATCGCTCTGGCTATGAATCCCTAAAATCGATGGGACTCAACCTGATCACTAATGACTCACTCAGGCTTCAAATTATCTCTTTTTATGAATATGACCTCAACAACCTGGAAAAACTGGAGGAGCATTATGCCGAATCACAATTCCATGCCAGTTATTTCAACCAAATCAACGATCTTCTCATTCCTTACTATTGGTTTGATGAGCGAGGTAATGTACAAATCAACTTGCCTTTACAATTGAGTAAAAATGAACACGCTAGGTTTGGATCTATTCTCTGGAAAATCGGAGTCAACCGACGTTTTATTTTAAGTTATTATGCGGATGTAGTCGATAAAACCCAAACGCTCATAGCTAATATTGAGCAGGAAGTGGAATAGAGAATGCTCCTTATAGTCCTTCCCGCCAGGGCCTTGTCCAGATACCACTCATTTTTCCCTCTTTATTTAAGGTAATGCGTATCTCGGCTACCTCATCCGTTCCTTCAAAGCTTCCTTTATAGCGATAAATCCTAAAATCGTTACTCCCTACAGAGCGAAGTACCTCCCCTAGGGATAAGTCTAGAAACTTCCCAAATGTTTGTTGTAAATAATCGCAAGCTTCTCGCTGTTTTTCAGTGGTCATACCCTCCACCATAATCAGCGTAGCCTCGGCAGGCGATAAAGTAGGATAATTAGCCCTTTCGCAAGCATTCAATATTTTCAGGCCGAGGGCTTTGGCTTTAGCAGCTTCGGTTTGGTCCACTTCTGCTGTAGGCACTTGCTCATAAGCTGGCCCACAATAACTGAACAAACTAACCACAAGGAAAGCGGCAAAAAAACGAATCATCATAGCTGATGCATTTGGTAGTTTATGTATATCCAATCACATTTTCAATCGACTTTTCTAGCCACCCAAAACCGACATTCTCCAGATTTCTCTTTCACCTTTGCTGATTCATCAAATTGGTCACTGCGATAGAAGGTCTCTAAGATAGAAAATCCGCCTCGCTCTAAAAAATCTTGCACTTCAGCTTGATTGGGAATATGGATAAAAATGGCTCTTTCTTCATTTTTAGAGGTGGTGATTAGATCGCCAAATTCATACAGGTCCTCACGTTCCAATCCCTTATCCCATCGCTCTTTCTCCTCTTTCCAAAAAGCGAAGTAGTTTTCATCTTTTTCTCGATCGTGGGTCGTAAATACGAAAGTACCTCCTGCCTTAAGCACACGATTAATTTCTTGTAATGCTTTGAACCGCTCTTTCCCATCGGGGATAGACATTAAACCATTAAAGGAAAAAATGACTGCATCAAATTGCGCAGCCTCAAAAGGTAATTCCTTGGCATTACCCACCATAAATTCGATAGGGCTTTGACGCTCTTGCTTAATTTCCTCAGCAGCAGCAATCATTTCAGGCGTGAGATCAAGTCCTCTGATGTCCTGATATCCCAAATCGTACAGCGAGAAGGTCGTCCGCCCCGTACCGCAACCTACATCTAGTATCCGATCACTAGTCTGTAAATACTTGGTGAACACATGCTTTTCCGATGCCCACAAACCTACCTCACGGGTGAAAGCAGCATAGCTAGCGATGCCACTCTGGTATTGCTTGATGACAAAATCTTCTTGTAGCTTATCCATTTCATGCATTTTTTGATAGCCAAACGCTTACCGGCCGAAAACATCATAATACCGGCCAGCATGTTCTTCATATCGCTTCAAAAGGTCAATATTCTTCCGTTCCAAATCGGTCAAATCATCACGGATATCGGTGGATACTGGCATATACCAATCTACAGAACTATCGAATATAAATCGCATTTTCCTATTTTTAAAAGAGTATCCGTGCCTAGCATATATTGCATTACGCATCACCTCCAAGTCACCTTTATACATATTCTCTATGTCTTCCTTTTTAAGCTCCTCATTTGAAGCGTTAAAGCTGAGCACATCTTCGGTCAGACTTTCTTCTCTATCCTCAAACTTTGGATGTTTTTCATACAGTTGGGACCAACTCACATCTTCGGGTAGGGCCAAACTAGGGTCATAACTAAAGACCCTTTTGTCTAAGTTATATTCCCTTTTGGAGACGGCCAATTTTTTATTATTGGCTTGCCAAGTTCCTGTTACATTATTCGTGGCAGGAGATAAGGTAAAAGTAAAGACACCATCATATCGATTATCTCCAGGTTCTCTAGCTTCGACTTTTATATTATCTCCTTCTTTACTAATCGGTCCAGAGAAGGGCCTATTATTCCCTGCTACTACACTATGCCCAAATAGTTCATCTTGACCGATCGAATCAATCGAGATGGTTATTTTATTGGAAACTGCTGGGTTCTTATCAAAGTCGATATCTACTCCATAAAAGGTGCCTACGTAATAGCCTAGCAAAGGGTTGGCCTCAGACGGAGTAGCCTCGGGTTCTGCCTCTACCTCTTCTGGAATTTCTTCTACTTGGGAGGCTTCTGATTTCACGGCTTCTTCTTCGGCAACCGCTTCTGCCTTTTTGTCGTTTGGCGCTCCGGCCTGGCCACACGCTTGAAATATGATCAGGCTGATCATCAATATCCATTTATTCATGATTGTCTCTTTTTGATGTATGAAATAATGATTTCTGCGAGGATTAAGTTCCCGACCCAGCCTAACCAAGCGACTATCCGGTAGGTATCCATCGGTCTAGGCTGCCAAAGCGCTACTATAACATATTTCCAGGCACGCAGGCTGATCGCCGAAAGAGCTAGCGCAAAACTTCGGTACATAAAATCTCGATGCGCGGAGATATTTCGCTGCTTTATTTTTTGTAGGGCAATCCAACTAAAGTAAATCCATAATATCCCCAAAAGGCAGAATCCCAGCTGAGAAGACCATCCGCCATTAGCATGAATACCGATGATGATGCCGGACGGGCCTGCTAACAATAAAACAACGATAAGATAAAGCCAGCCACTGATTCGATGTATCCGAGGAAGTTGATTTCGGATAAGCGGTGAAAACTGAGTAAAGCCCGCAACTAAAGCGAAAATAGCCGTATAGGCATGAATAAAAAAAGCCCATCGATAATAATCCCGGGATATATAATCTTGCTTGATACGAAGAAATGCCACGTCTGTATCAAAGGGAATGTACTGTAGTGTGATGAGCAACATCAAATAGCAGAAGTAAGCGTATATAGCCAACAGTCCATAAGATAGTACCGTCTTAGCTTTTAGTATCATGCAGACAAAATTAATAGCTTAAGGAAGGTAAACCAACCATAACTATTCGGATTTTTTCTAATAAATCAGCGCCGTATTGGAAAGGACCTAGACCAAGATAAACTAAATCGAAAATACTTCCTATTATTTCATCTAGCGAAGTGGTTTAGCAATGATGGATTGCTATAGTTTGAGATAACAAGCACCTGAAAACCCGAAGCACATGCATCATCACTTTAGCCGCAAGTCTTTCCGATACGTATGGGGGCATATTGATCATCTTCCATGGGGATACAGACACCTACTAACTTACAAAAATGCACCAAAGAACCTGGCGCATGCTCCCAATGCTATGCTTTTACACATAAAAAAAGCGAGCACCAAAAAGAAGAGACCTTGTCTCGGTATTCCTGGTGCCCGCTGCAGCAGAGATTAGTAATGCTTCTCTACCTAAAACCCTTAAACCCAATATTATCTAAAATAAACCCTATTCTTGTTTGTCCTCAGCTCATTTGCTGATATACTCTATACATTGAAAATTTTAGGCCAAAAACATAACCCACTACAAATCAACATATTAACACAAACCAACACCTCCATTTCGTCTCATTTAAAGAAAAGTATCTCATTTTGAGATAGTTGAATAGCTTATAATTCCACATGATTCTCGAATCCACATTGACTTCTTGTTTGGTCGGTTGTAACTTTAGTACTTGTTTGGATGCAAGAATTTGGGTCTGTCAGCCCAGACATGTTCTAAGATGTTCGAGATACAATCATGAAATACCAAACCTTTTTACCACCGCCACACCTTGCCGGGCTTGTACGTTTTTTTTGGGTGTTAGAGAGTGATCAAACCACCGCCACGCCATATGTCTATCGTTCGATGGCAGACGGTTGCATTGAGCTTGTTTTTCATTATAAAGGTCGTTTCGAAGAAGTTACACCAACAGGTACGATCCCTCAGTCTTATGCATTAATCCATGGTCCCACTCAATATTTTAGCCGATTTGCTGTCTCTTATACACATCTCCGAGCCCACGAGACCGAGGCTGATCTC
>CAJXUM010000538.1 GCA_913060855.1 uncultured Lewinella sp.
AATTAATTCAGGATCACTTTTGTCTGTGATTGCAAGCGTTTTTTCAACTTTTAAAATTTCAAGTAATTTTTCAGCCGATCCTTCAATTTTAACATAACCAGCTTTATCCAGTCGAATGTCTAATTTACCGTCTTCTTCACGAACTTTAGATACATATCCTGTAGTCCAGTCACCACGCTTAATCGGTCGACTAATATCGTTATGGAAGATTAGTCCCGAGTATTTATCGTTAACAACTACTTTCACGCCTAAATCCGTCGTTTCACAGATTAATAAACTGACTTCTTCGTTTTCGTCAAATTGTTCATCGCAAAATTGAAAATAACGGTGAACTCGAGTTGACCCAAAAACACGATCTGTTTTATCATCAAGTAGGAGGCAGGTTAAATAATAACGACCTTCCTCAACTTTTAAATTTTGTTCTTTGAATGGAATCATCAATTCTTTTTCCAGTCCCCAATCTGCAAACGCGCCAAAAAAGTTCACAGATGTCACCTTTAAGAAAGCAAATCCGTTCATTTTAATCTTTGGAGTTTCTGTCGTTGCTACAGGTCGATCTTCCGAATCACGGTATACAAAAACGGTGATGATTTCATCAATTTCCATTTCTTCCGTGATGTATTTGTTTGGTAAAAGAACACCGTCGTTGTCTCGATCTTCTTTGATGTCAATTTCTCTTGAAACTTTAGCTGAACGGGTGTATTTTGAACTCAACGATTCTTCCTGAAAATCAGCCTCTTCAATTTCCTCTTCGCTATCTATGTATTCAATTTCTTCCGGAAATTCTTCAGTTGTAGTATTTTCTAATTCACCAAGATATGCCCCAACAGATGTAAATCTGAGGATTCTCAGTTCGTTCATTTCACCAATTTTCATGTACTAGAAATAGAGTGCCGACGCTAATTTTGAGTTTATGACTAAAACAGGTAATGCCGACTTGTTTGTAATTAATTTTTGTGCAAAGCTATCAAATTGCGGCAATAAACTCTCGGTATGGTATGAAAAGGCAATTCACTATGATCGGTATGCTGAGAATGCTCGTGATGATCTGGATTAATAAAGTGATCGTATACAAAGTGCTGCCAGGAAAAGGTTTCCCCCAATTGGGTGGCCTCCAGTTTATGTAGCTGCACATGTTGCAACAGATCTTCGATATGCAAAAATTGGCCATAGTCCGTCCCTGGGAGGAGACTTCCTAGAAAAATGTAAAGCGCCAATATTTTTGCTGTAATCTTCATTCGCCTAATGTTGGGTATCTGAGCGTACCTAATATTAGGTATAAAGGTAAGTCGTTTTTTCGAAATTGTATGATTTGCGCTTTAATAAATAATTCGATTAACCCAACTCTTTCTAGCCAGCGCCTGTCTTTCTGTCCAAAAGATACATTATGTGGAAGCTTTATCTACTTTTCTTCTTTTTCGGAGCGATGCTACTTACTCATTGTACTTCCTCGAATTTTGAGCAAGATTCTTTTATTTGGATGGAGGCTCCCGTGTATCTCTGCTGTAATGCTTGGGATTATGTAGGCGAAGCAGAGGATGGGACAGCAACTAAGGTTCGAAGCCTCTTTTTGACAGAAGAACTACTCGTCTTTGAAGATGAATTGGATGATTCTGGGCAGCAAGTGTTCTGTACTCAATGTTGTTATTGCCCCTCCGAATTCACGATGAGAGTGCGAATTTTTGCAGCAGGCCAACAGCAGGCTATGGAGTGGGGTTTTTCTTTAATTGATTAAGCGCTTCTGCTAAAGCAAGATGTATATGAATCTATTAAGAACTTGTATTTTCCTATTTCTTTTGGTAGGCTCAATCAATAGTTGTTCCTATTTCGTAGAGGATCAGCTAATAAATTTGGCCGTGGTACAATCTCCTGTTTTCGATTGTTGCAACGAATGGGACGGGTTCGGTACAAGCGAAGATACCATAGAAGAGAGAGTGAAAATGTTATTTGAAGATAAAGAGATACCGATCACCAAGGTTTGGTTAACGGAAAATGATCTTAGGGTGGTTTGTTTTCATTGTTGCAGATGTCCGGGCGCACAAGTGATCCATGCATCCATTGACAAAGCCTTTATAGAAGAGGCCGGTGGCTTAGGGTTTGAGATCAAGTAATCAGTATCCCCTAAAATCGTTTTAGGTCATAAACGCTGAAATCCCATTCCGGGGTTGCGACTCGTTCCCCTGTTGGCATCTCATACCAAGGGCTAATAGCCGCTTGATCCGGATTCTGTAACACCTGAATATCTTGCGCTGGCATATAACTTTGGGCCAGCATAAAGCGCTTTTCTCCCGCTGCATTGATGGCCATATCTACTACGATAACTGCATGACCAGGGCTTCCACCTTGTATAAATACATCTCCAATTTGCATCTCTGAAATAGCCACCGATTTCAATTCTTTGGCTAAGGAGAGCGTGCCGGCATAGGCAAATACCATATTCATATAGGAGCGAAAATTGGTATAGGAATTGGAAGGAGATTTTGATTTTACCCAGCTTACCTTACTGCCTGCTACTTTCACCCTATACCCCTGGCGCCATTTGGCGAAAGTCATGTCAAAGCCGTTGGTGAAATTGAAACGAATATCATCATAGCGCTTTTGCTGGAACAGAAATTCACCGCGCAATCGCATGACTGCATCAGCACATTGCTGGAGGTCACGTTTCCCGATTTCCATATCTACTACGGCTGCATATACACCCGATTGGGTTTTTTCTCCGCCATCGTAGTAATGTACTATACTCCCATGCGGTTTCAATGGTAACTGCTGGAGGTAGGAGGCAAAGTTTGCTGTTTCATGGGCGACTCTTTGGTAGCCTGCGGGAGGGGAGAAGCGAGTTTGAATGCTTTCTCCATTGGGCTGTAGTATCTCTATTTCTTTTGTTGGTTCTTTGGTATTAGAAGGGAGTTTTTCAGCGATTTCCTGTGAAGAAGATTGGCAGGAAGAAAGCAGGAAAAAAGGCATTAAAAAGCAAGCGATGATTGAATTTGTTTTCATTGGGGTAGGTTTAACTTGATTCATTCTTTCACTAGAACTGCTTTTGCCGGTTAATTATTTTCTTGCATTTAAATTCAAGATTGCATAGCTTGCAAACATCACGCCCATTACCAGATAAGCCAACCGGATCAATCATTCAAAACTTAGCACATGGTACAGGAAATGAATGCTTTGGAGACGAGCATTTCCCAACAATTACAAGCTGTCAGTGAAGCTAGTCGCCTCTTGGTGAAGCTGAACGATGAAGAAATCGGAGCTATTCTTAATGAAGTAGCCGACTTAGCGATTGAAGAGACGCCCTATATATTGGCAGAAAACCAAAAGGATTTGGACCGGATGGACCCGACCAATCCGAAATATGATCGTCTTTTATTATCGCCTAAACGGCTATCGGATATTGCTGCGGATTTGAGAAAGGTGGCCGCATTACCTTCTCCGCTAAATATTACCTTGGAAGATCGAGCGTTGCCCAACGGCCTAGCCCTGTCGAGAATGACGGTTCCTTTGGGCGTGATCGGTATCGTGTTTGAATCGCGGCCTAATGTCACTTTTGATGTATTTGCCTTGTGTCTAAAGTCAGGGAACGCTTCCGTCCTAAAGGGGAGTCGCGATGCTCATTTCTCGAATATTGCGATTGTGAAATTGATTCAGCAGGTATTATACAAGCGAGATTTAGCGGGAGTCTGCTATTTGGCGCCTAGCGAGCGGGAGGCCCTGCCTTTTATATTGAATGCTGATCAATATGTGAATACCATTATACCGAGGGGAAGTCAAGGTTTGATCAATTTTGTACGGGCCAATTCTAGGGTGCCGGTGATTGAGACTGGGGCTGGAATAGTACATACCTATTTTGATAAAAGTGGGGACCTAGCCAAAGGCAAAGCAATTGTTGAAAATGCCAAATCGCGCCGCGTCAGCGTTTGCAATGCACTAGATACCCTAATTATACATGAGGACCGAATCGATGAACTTCCTGAGATGCTGGTAGCGCTAGGCCAGACCCATCAATGTGAGGTATTCGCGGACCCAGCCGCACATGCGGTTTTGCAAGGACATTATCCAGCCGATTTGCTTCAAATCGCAGCAGAGGATGCTTTTGGCACCGAATTCTTGGCGATGAAAATGTCGGTTAAAACCGTAAAGAACCTAGATGAGGCCTTGAATCACATTGCCCAATATAGCTCCAAGCACAGTGAAGCGATAATAGCAGAAGATGCCCATGCCATGGCTCGCTTTTTACAAGAAGTCGACGCTGCTGTGGTATATACCAATACCTCTACTGCTTTTACAGATGGCGGTCAATTTGGCTTGGGGGCAGAAATCGGCATTAGTACCCAAAAGCTCCATGCTCGTGGGCCAATGGCGTTGCGAGAATTGACGAGTTATAAGTGGCTGGTAAAAGGAGATGGCCACATACGAGCAAGTTCCTAATATACTGCTGAATACAAGAGTCATCCTACATTTTGGCTACCAAAGCCTGGGATGACTCTTGTACCCTTCTTATTCTTCCCATCTACTCAAAAAATCATGCCTTCCAATCATTTGGCATTGCTATCGCTTGCTTTCTCTCCTACCTTTATATCACCAAAAAACAGAAAACATCAGTAGGCAATAAGCCTTGACATGGAAGTTGTTCAAAAAACAGGCTTAAGCAACTTCATTACCCAATTACCAAAACAATCCAAATGAAAACGATTAAATTTTTGTTGACAGCTACACTTGTGGCTTGCTACTTCTATGGTGGCAGTGTACAGGCAGGTCCTGCCGTGATCTATGATCCTCACTCCGTTGATATTCCGGTTTTCATTGTCCAAACCGCTATTGCTCCTCAAACAATAAGTGTATTAGTGGCTAATTTGCAGCGCAGGACGACGAGGGTTTGGTTAGAAGATAAATACGGGAAAGTCTTATTCAAAGCAACGGTAAGAAATCGCAATGGCTACGGGAAAAACCTTGATATGAGTGGGTTAAAGCCAGGTATTTATCGCTTTGTCATTGACCAAGGCAAGGGGCAGAGAATCGTGGAGCCGATCCATTTGAAAAAAACTCGTTTAGAAAAACAGGTTGATCATTGAGTATAGCGATGGACTAGCTGATAGCAGTTAGTCCACCTTTTGACAGCTTCATTAGACTTTATGCTGAAATGGGTTGTATAGGGATGGGAATTAAGGTTTTTAAGCAAGGTGAGGCCCGAAGAAGGAGAGTAGCCAATAGCTACGCGACTGATGAAGAACGAAGGCTTGCCTAAAAAGATAATCTGTCTCTTATACACATCTCCGAGCCCACGA
>CAJXUM010000539.1 GCA_913060855.1 uncultured Lewinella sp.
GATCAGCCTCGGTCTCGTGGGCTCGGAGATGTGTATAAGAGACAGGTTCAGCAGTCCGAGGAGGTTCTATTTCAATGTCTTCCTCCAATGTGTCCATATATTGGCTCACATCAATTGTATTCTCGAACTGTGTCCACCCAAATGCCAATACCGTTAGACCAACGGCAACTACCAAACCAAGATTGAAAAAAGTACCACTGAGCTTAAATACATCCGCTCCCGGATACTTGTTTCTACCCTGCAAAGGCGAGCTGCCAGGCTTACTCTCGTATTGTTCAGCTAGCCCACTAGAAGACCTACCAGAATAAATTGATCGCATAACGAAGACCAAGGCTATGATCCCCACGATAATTGCTCCAGAAAAAGCCCCTAATTGACCACCTGTAACTGTCACGTCAAGCACTAACATAGTGATAGGGTTTTACTTAAAAAAATATAAAAACAATAGGCTCGCTATTGAGCCGATAATATTAGCAATAATGTCAAGGAATTCAAAATATCGGCCTGGAAAAAACAGATACTGAGCGACTTCCATTAGAATCCCATAAAAAGAACCAATGCAAATGGATAAAATGATAGTTTTCCGGTTGAGGTTTCCACTTTTGGACAATCCCCAATAAAGAGCCACTACCAAGATCATATATACCAATGCATGAGCCAGCTTATCTGGTGACATTAAGTCCAATTCAATTTTTGGAAAACTCTGCTTGGGCATCACTGATACCCAAGTAATAATTGTTCCCCAAATCAGAGCTGGTATAAATGGTTTCACACTACGGTATAATTATATGATGCCAAAGGATTTTATTTTGGTGGGTACGAAGCAACTTTTTCTGAAAAAATTAATTTTTAATCTCTTCTTGGTAAGCTTCTGCGTCCATTAGTCCCTCCAATTCACTCGCATTAGTCATCTCTATTTGGATAATCCAGCCATCCTCATAGGGTGATTCATTGATAAGCGTAGGCTCATCCCCTTCATCTTCATTCAATTTTGGATTGAATGCAATAATCTTACCGGATAGCGGCATATAAAGATCAGAAGTGGTTTTGACGGCTTCTACTGTACCGAAGATTTCATCTTTGGCTAAGGTTTCATCTACTGTTTCAACTTCAACATATACCAATTCGCCTAATTCTGATTGGGCAAAGTCTGTAATGCCTACAAAAGCGATGTTATCTTCTACCCTAACCCATTCGTGCTCCGAGGTATATTTTAAGTTACTTGGAAACTCCATTTTGAGAATAATTTGGTTTGCTTGAATAATAAAAATGAAGTTGTTCTATATCCAAGGAAAATAGAACAACTTCATTAAGTCTGCTCAAAAATAGCCAAAGTTTATTAAAAACAAGCAGCTTTATCTAAGCTTCACTTGCTGATTTGGCCAACCATTCTTTAACCCAGTCGGTCGTTACTGACTTCGGTCGTTCCAATGGCATACCCAGTGCTCTCGACCAGCAATGCGCTGATAATACACCCAATGCTCTCGAAACACCAAAAAGTACGGTGTAATAACTATATTCTTTCAAGCCATAATGTACCAAGATCGCACCAGAGTGGGCATCTACATTCGGCCATGGGTTTTTGACTTTTCCTAAGCTCTCAAGTATACCTGGAACAACCTCAAATAATTTCCAAACTACTTGCACGATATCACTATCAGGTAAATAAGCTTCTGCAAACTCTTTTTGTGCCGTAAAGCGAGGGTCTGGTTGACGTAGTACAGCATGTCCATAACCCGGTATAACTTGACCTGCAGCGAGTGTACTGTTAACGTACTCGGCAATTTGCGTATTGGTCGGCTTAGTCGTACCCAGAGCATCAAGCATTTTAAAGATAAACTTGATTACCTCTTGGTTGGCTAGGCCGTGTAGTGGTCCAGCTAATGCATTCATACCTGCTCCAAATGCCAAATAAGGGTCACTTAAAGTAGAGCCTACCAAGTGAGTGGTATGTGCCGAAGCATTTCCGCCCTCATGGTCAGCATGTATTGTCAGATAGAGTCGCATTAAGCTTTTGAAATCATCATGGTCAGAAACGCCCAACATATGTGCATAGTTGGCAGCCCAATCCAATGAGAAATCAGGAGCAATATGGTCGCTATTATGATAGGTACGTCGATATATATAAGCTGCAACTCTAGGTAAGCGAGCAATGAGATTCATTGCATCCTCATAGGTTGGATCCCAATATTCTGTTTTTTTGATGCCTTCACCATAGCGCCTGGCAAAGCAACTCTCTGTTTGCATAGAAGCCACCGCGATTGTAAACTGTGTCATCGGGTGTGTCTCGGCAGGAAGGCTATCAATGGTCTTGAAAGTATGCTCAGGGACATTGCTACGGTGTCTCCATTGCTCTGTCAACCATTCTACTTGCTCTTTTGTAGGAATTTCGCCCACAAGCATCAACCAAAACAAACCTTCTGGTAGAGGTTCTTTGCCTTCTGATCCTTTGGGGAGCAAATCTTGTAACTCGGGGATGGAGTATCCTCTAAACCGGATTCCTTCGATCGGATCAAGTTGTGAAGTTTCCCATACCATCATCTTAATGCCTCGCGCTCCGCCAAACACCTGACTTAGTACAACCTCATCTATTTTCTTAGAACCATGTTCTTTTAATATAGCCCTCATTTCAGTTTTGAGAGCGCTCGATTTTTCAATAAACTTTTGCTTTAAGGGATCCATCAACAGTATTCTATTATTTTTTGTGTTTTAAAAATCCAACTGTTCTTCAGTTAGTTGTTCTATTGTAGAATAACTGAAAAACGATAATTGTTTTGTACGGCGATAATTGATTAGGGATTTTCCCTTTGAAAGGGGCCTAAATATACCAATTTTCAATTAGCTAATGGATAGTAAAAGGAATCTTTGTACTATTTAATGGTCTTTATTTGGGTAATTCAAGAGTGATAGGTAGAAAATTTCTCCTTTTCGGTCTTGCCCTAGATATTTTGGAAGGTTTTTAGCGGTGAGTCGCTATTTCTCCATCTCCAATAGTGCTAATTGCACTTCCTCTTTGCTAGCGCCTTTCATCTTTTTGCGGATTTGTCGCTCGATGACTTGTCGATCGGTTTGCTCTTTCTTTAAGATACTGAGTTGAGGACCCACTAGTATTTGAGTTAATTTTCCTTCTAGGTATTCTCTGATGGATCGCTTTTTGGCAAGGTAGGCCTGAGGTGCAGTGCTTTGGAGACTAGCAATCTGCTCGAGGTTCTCCTGCTGGATTTCGACTACTTTTCGCACTTCTCGTTGCTGTACATTGGTGAGACTGTACTGAGCGGTCAATTCAGCCGTTGCTAAAGACACTTTATTAAGATTGTCGCTGTTCTGGGCATTACCCATTACAAAAAAACACATCATAAAAGCGCAAAAAAGTAATTTTTTCATGGACGATTTTTTGGTCAATCAGCAAAAACTAGCCTAACTGAAACGCTAATTTACACTTTTTACGTATTTTATTTAGCTTGCATCTTGATAATTGTCGTTGAAGTAAAACGGAATACAAAATATGTTGATTGTAAAAGATGTACTGGTCAGTGACGAAATTGTTGAAGAGCAATTTATCTGCAATCTAAAGGCCTGTAAAGGGGCTTGTTGCTGGGAAGGAGACTGGGGGGCACCGCTTGAAACAGCCGAGCTTCATATCTTAGAACAAATCTATGAGCATGTGGCTCCATACCTGAGTGAGGAAGGGAAAGCGGTGATCAAAGAAGACGGACTTTTCACCTATTACAAAGAACCGAAAGAATACGGAACGCCATTGTTGAAAAATGGGGCTTGTGCTTATATGACTTATGACGAAATAGGTATCGCCAAATGTGGTATTGAACAGGCTTATCTGGCAGGAGTAACGGATTTTAAAAAACCGATTTCTTGTCACCTTTATCCGATTAGGGTGACAGAGAATAAGAAGACGGGTTTTGAATCCCTAAATTATGACGAATGGGAAATTTGCTCTGCTGCCTGTCAATTGGGAAAAAAAGAACAGGTGCCCGTTTATCGGTTTGTGAAAGAAGCCCTAGTGAGAAAATACGGCGAAGCATTCTATGAAGAACTCGATATGATTGCCAAGTATGTACTGAGAGAAGAAGAGGAATAGGCCCACTTATCTGGACGCTAGACGATATGGCAGAAAGCGAAATTTCCGGTAATATTTGGCTCAAATCAAAATCTTACTTACATTTGTTACTGTTAAAATAAAACACTTCCTGAACACACACCTTTATAAAGTCACTCCCAAACCGAAGAATTTTATATCTCCGGAACAATAGCAACTTACATTTTGGGAAAGACCGTCCCCCCTCGTAGTACCTAGTACCTCATTCAGTACCATGCGATGGTTTGTGATAAGCCTTCACTAAATGCTTATTCCAGCTATGCACTCCAAAAATGGAGCGTCTAGATTATTAATTCGTCTTCTAGGGTTATTTTATCCTAGCTTAGGCTAGCCCATGCTATAGGTAGTAATGAGTTTAGTCTAATAGATGAAAAGTAGTCGAAGCGATTGATTTTCATTTCTATTGCAAGGAAATAGAAGTGGGGAGGTTGTCGATGGCGTAAAGAGAACAAAGAGACAATAATACAATTAAAGATATCTAAGAATTTACCTTTTGAAGTTGGATTTAGGAAGCCTGGCGGTGGGGACTGTCCAGGCTCCTTTTTTTGTCCTTTTGCAGGAGAAAATGAAAAAGGCTGTAGCGTAGTCGCTACAGCCTCATAATTAAACACCTAAAACCCTATTAACTATCTTATTATGAAGTACATAGATTCGAAATCCTGTACCTAATATAATGCTTGTTATTCTACTATTAAAACCATTTCCAAGGCGCTTTTGTTCATTTGGCAGGGAATATTAAGGTCACGTTAATGTCATTTTATTTCCCCTGTAAATGGTCCTCTTAAGTAGGAGCGATGGTCAGCGCATTAACCAAGCATTTTGGGATGGTCTTTTGGTGAAATAAAGCTTCTCTCACCGGCCTGCTAGGCCAAGCTATTCGTTGCTACTAATCCCTGCTTTTTACCAAAATTCCGATCCCAAAACACTAGACAATCATCATTATTACTTACTAGCCTATGTCGATAGTTCGAGCAGGCTTCTCTTTGGCTTCTTCTTTTTTGGACAAGGCCAATTGTAAGATGCCATTTTCGTATTTCGCAGTTATAGCGTTGGCATCAATGGTATTGGGCAAATGAAATGAGCGCTGGAATGAAAGATAATTGAACTCCTGTCTCTTATACACATCTCCGAGCCCAGAGACCGAGGCTGATCTCGTATGCC
>CAJXUM010000540.1 GCA_913060855.1 uncultured Lewinella sp.
CGAGATCAGCCTCGGTCTCGTGGGCTCGGAGATGTGTATAAGAGACAGGAGAAGGATTGATCAACTAAGAACTGTATCAGATGGAGCGCAAAAAGAAGGTGTCTATTTTGGAGCTTATGGCTGGGTGGAAAATCTGGAGCAGAGTGGGGAGCCGGCCTTAATTGATAAAACCAATGATGATGATGCTCTACAGAACTTTAAGGATGAAAATGTCGCAGAAGGGGGGATCATTCATGCGCCTTCCTCTGCTCAAGTAGTAACTTCAGCTATGTTCCGTCAGTCCTTTGCCACTTACAAAGGGCTATCGGACATAGAAAAGGTCAATCCATATACATTGAACCTTACCTCTGATCGTATCCAGCATGGTCAACAGTTAATGGATGGCTTGCGGCAAAACCAAGAATTGGAGGCCTTATTAGGCTATAAACTAGAGAGGTTTCTCCATGAGAATAAACAAGATATTCTCATTCATGATCTGCGTAAGAAATACCCATTAACTGTCAATAAGATTGAGGATAACCGTGGCCGAGAGAAGGGATTGCCGCAACTTACTGTAATCAATGCGTTGAATTTGGCCGAACAATATGAAGGTGATAATAGCTATATACGAGAAGGAATTGACCTTGTGGAAAATATCTTGGATGGGAGTGCCGATGTGTTACTTTATGAGGCTGGGTATCAACTGCTTCAGGGGAATTATAGTCAAGCTGCAGCCGCTGCAGACGCCGCAAAGGGGATATTAGAACCTCCTGAAACACAAGCTTTGAAGACCAGGATTCCTGGTGTGGGACAGACGCACAAGTTGGTCCTCTTGCTGCCAGAACCACCGATCCCTAGCACATATGAAGCAGCAAAAAACCCAAAGGCTTTTATTGAGCCATCCCTTGAACTGTGGTTGAAAAATCTCTTGGGGCAACTTTCAAGGATAAACTGTCCAGTTGTTGTGTCTGAAATAATCGAATCCAACCAGCTGAATAAGCTGGATGATACCAATGTAAGTTTGGATCAACTACAAATTGGTTACCTGGACTTGCTCCATATGACTGTTGGGCCCATTGAGAATGAGGCCACAGAATTAGAACAGCGCATTATGGAAATAGCTCGAAAGCAAATTGACCAGAAGCGTGAAGAGAGAAACAGTACTCGTACACAAGGGAATCCAGTTATCGAAGAAATTGACTGGGGGCGAAATGACATTCAATTCGAGATTTTAGAAGATCAAACTGATACAGGTTTAAATATTCATGATGCTATAGAAATTCTGAGCTATGTCCGCTCCTTCCTAAAAGAAGCACGAACATTAAAAGAGGAGGATGTAATTTCAGAGGTAGCGGCCCAATCTGAGGATGCGATTCATGATCTAACAATTTTGGATGATCTGCACAGGAAGTTACTTGCCTGTTTGGAGCAGTTGGAAAACCCAGAGACTGATCTAAGGTTGCTCGCCAAATACGACGTACAAAATGCCAAAGGGGTGTTTGGGTATACTACCACCAGTACTACACCTGAACTTATACAGCGCTGCAGAATTGAGGCCCAGCAAAAGGTACAAGCCGCTAGAACGGAGATGAATAAATGGGGGTACGGAGAAGGAAAAAACTACCTAGGACGAGTGCTAATACTAGAATCAGTTGCTCAGATCCTATTTGGCTCGTCCTTCCAATTGGTTATTCCATTTGCGAAGCCAGAGTCCTTTAAGACAGCCTTGACAATGGATCAAAGGCTTTTGATCGGAGATGAAAGTCTTCAATTCCAAAACGGCACTTCAGGTGGCCAAGAAAGAATCCGTCATTGGCTTGATGGGAGAGCCGCGGTAAGTCCACAGGCAGAAGCATTCGCAGATCTTCTAATGGTTACGGGACTTAAAGACAAGCAGGAAGGTGAATTCCGGATAGCGCAATATACTGAAGGAGGTATCTTCCCTTGGATAGCTCTGGATGGGGAAGAAATAGAGAAGGTTACTGCTCAGCAGGTGTTTCCCATAGCAGAGCTAGTTCCTTTACGAGAAGGCCAGCTCTATCCTGAGGACGGAGCATCGATCGTTGTTTATGATGATAGTACTAAGCAACCGGAGCCTGAAAACGAGGGTGTATATGGTCTATTTATTGACCAATTCTCCGAAATCATACCCGACCAGAAGGTCAATACTGGTGTGGCTTTCCAATATGATGCACCCAACAACGAGGCCCCCCAAGCCTTATTACTAGCCGCACCATCTGATGAAGTAATGTCCAAAGAACGTTGGAATGAAGAATTCCTCCGTGATATTGTATACGACACCATTGATTTGACCAAGGTGAGAATGGTAGATGCAGATGCCATGCAAAAATACGGTTATGCTTTACCTATGACTTTTTGGTTTAATATTCCAAATACCATATAAAATGAGTTTGTTCTCTAGAATCAGAAAGGCTTTTGAGGATCGCGAGGCATTGGATGATAGCTTTCATCCACAGTTTCAGCTGTTATCACGAGCACGGGATGAGGAAAATGAAGATAACTTGGCAATGCGTACAGCCGATCCACTCTGGATGCTAGGCAGACAATGGCAATTCGGTGAATTCGTTGGAGAAGACAATGGTTCCCCAATCAGTGTGCAAGGTTTTTACGTGAAAAAGGGTATTTCTACTTACGCCACCCTCAATAATCAAAATACTGCTTCGCTAGGTTCAGGACCACTGGAAGTCCAGGTCGAAGCGATGTCAATTCCGCTGAATGATCTTAGAACCAGGGTCAAGGTTGGTCAAAAATTTGAACGATTAATCCGACAGAAGTATGATGATGGGGAAGAGGCCCAGGAATACATTGATCAATTGCGAAGTATTTATCCGTTGGAAGAAAGTATCAGGATGGATAAGGCATCCTCTCGATTTTATAAATTGATGAAGGGGAAAACCATGGATGGCAGGATATTGATCGAAAAATTAACAGATGAGCAATTCGATACAGATGGTTTTTCTTCCCTTGTAAGCTTACGAACGCAACTAATCAACTGGTATGAAAACCTATACAGCCAGCCTAACCGAGATTTTGAAACATGGAATCCAAATCAATTAGTCCATCAATTTAGTGCTAAAACGCCAGGGGATCAAGTGGTTATCCATGCTCCGGACTATCAAAGTGGTCACTTAGATTGGTACTCTTTCGATAGTGTGGAATTAAAAGAAAATTTAGATGCTGTTCTAAGGGAGGAGGAGCAGGCAACCGCAGAATTGTTACCTACAAATCTTACCTTCCCTGCGATGCCGGAAAAACGACTCTTTGCTTTTGAAGATCGTAAGATCGATCTAGGTGATCAAAATATCGAGGCAGATGACTTAATTCGGATTATGCTAGTTGATTTTTCTTTGTTTTCTGGAAGTGACTGGTACACTATTCCCATGGAAATGGAGATTGGCGAAATCTGTTGGATTAATCGAATCGAGGTTAAAGATGTTTTTGGGGTACGAACTACGATTCAAAATAAAGAAGGTATCGGTCCATCCTTTTCGGATGTTGATGGAGATGGGCGACAGACTAGTTTAGATATCTGGGATGTTTTCAAGATAAGAAATGAGCTAGTTACCAAGTACCATCATCCAGAAAACTTCCTTTATCTAGCACCTACATTAAACCACCGGCAGGAATCTCAACCTATAGAAGAAGTCTTATTCCTTCGCGACGAATTTGCCAATATGGTATGGGGATTAGAAAAACGTATCCGCAATGGTATTGGAAAAACAGTTGAAGGATTTGACTATCACTTAGAGCTTAATGGTCCCTTTGAAGATCTCCAAAGTGCGGACGAAGAAACCGAAGAACGTCTTCCCATCTATCGACTAGCTACCACTGTGCCAAGCCATTGGATACCCTATTTGCCTCGGCAGGAAGGTCCCAAACAATTAGTGCTTAAACGTGCCAAAATGGTGAGCAATGAACCGGACAAAATGTATCGGGATATCGAACCCCTTTCCTATTTAACCAGCAGGGAACTATTATTACTGCGGGAAGAAGCCGTGCCCAAGGCGGGCGTGCGGGTGCAGTTGACGAAACAAAGGGCTCGCTGGACTGATGGGAAGACCTATGTATGGATGGGACGGAAAGTGCTGGCGGGAAAAGGGGAGGGGAATAGTGGGTTGAGATTTGATGCTTTAAATTACAGGAATTAACCAAGTTCATATGTGCCTCTAAACTGTCTTTATTATGATAGAATGTGATCTTTCTAGAACCTCACCAGAAGAATTGTTACTCCCGCGAAATGCTTCAGGAGTTCCAATAGAATTTAATCACATTGCGATGGCTAAGTTAATGCACTTGCATTATCTAGAGACGCTTTCGTGTTTACAGGATTGGGAAAAGGTACATGGAAAAGGAGCTTTATTGCTGTTTCATTTTCTCAAGGACATATTACATGAAAGGAAAGATGGTCGATATAAAAATGAGGATGAACTTCCAGAATGGGAGGAGATGCAAAGTTCGGTATATCAGTCTAAATACCGTAAAATTGACAAAATTGGTAGCCTCCTTGAATTAAAGATCAATCAACTCGTTACTAAACTCAAGAGTAATGAATTTCTGGAGCAATTTTATGGCCTCTCCTGGGAAAATAGAATGGAGTTAAAAGACCAATTGCTTAAGGGACTATCTTTAACGATAAATGGCAGATCATTTTTAAGTGATTGTGTTCAATACGAACCGGAGGGACACAATTTTTTCAACCCCATGACCAGTATTAAGACTTACACCGAAAGTACTCCGGTTGAAGCAAGGGCCTTTCTCCCAATCTTTTGTATAGAAGCTTTAGAATACGACCTCATCGAGTTTGAGAATAATTTAACAAGCTTCAGTGATGAGTTAAAAGCAGCGAAATTCTTTTTTAAAATCATCAACAAAGCAGATGACTTACTATCATTTGCACTAATCTTCAAAAAACAAAAGATATTCTTTACAATAGGTAGAACCATTGATATTCTCTTCGAAGGTATAGATAAAATGATTCCAGAAGGCATTCATTTTTTCAGGGACACCAATAGCAGTCAACGGGAAACTCTCGAAAAGAAAATAACTGAAATAGTTGGTAAAGGTTTTAATGAAAACGTTAGATCAAAGCTGAACACTGCTTTGGCTGGAATAAATCTACTGTTTGCCGGAATCACATTTTACACAACGGTCAACAAAAATTTGATAAATAGAGAGGGGGAAATTACGATCAGGAATGGATTCGACCTATTCTCTTCAACGACATTATTAGCAAAAGAAATTATTGACTTTTATACCTGTCTCTTATACACATCT
>CAJXUM010000541.1 GCA_913060855.1 uncultured Lewinella sp.
GTCGGCAGCGTCAGATGTGTATAAGAGACAGGCTATTACATTGCTTGTATGGCCGATTCTATCCTTGCCCAGAAAAATACCATTACAGGCTCTATTGGTGTCTTTAGCATTATCCCTAGCACCCAGGAGTTATTCAATGATAAAATAGGAATTCACTTTGACACCGTCAAAACCGGACAGTTCTCGCTTGGACTCAATACGGTATATGATATGTCGCCCGCAGAAAAAGCGCTTTTCCAAAAACAAACTAATCGGCTGTATGACATCTTCATCCAGCGCGTAAGCGATGGTCGTGATATTCCAGTCGCAACCGTGCGCGAAATCGCGGAAGGCCGCGTTTGGACCGGTACCCGGGCCCTGGAAATTGGTTTGGTGGATCGCATCGGAGATTTGGAAGATGCTATTGCAGTGGCAGCCAGAATGGGCGAACTGGATGAATATCGAGTGACTTCCTATCCAAAAGTAAAAGAACCGCTCATGCAGCTCATTGAAGAGTTGACCGGTACCGGTGATTCAAAAGTCATACAAGATCAACTCATTCAAAGTCAAATGGGAGATTTTTATCCTTATTACAAGCAAGTAAAGGAAATGACTACTATGAAAGGGGTGCAGGCGCGATTGCCGATTATGATCCCATTCGAGTAGGTAGCGTGGCTAGCCTTCAGAAGTTTCCCCAGTCCTGTCTTGGTAAAACTTCTGAAGGCTTAACTAAAACTTGCACACTGTGATCTGAATACTTTCCTTATTTTCGCGCAGTGAAAAGCAAGTCGATCATACAACAACTAGGCGTAGTACTCCTCCTTTTCGGAGTGGGACTACGCCTAGTTGTTTTTTACCAGAATCGCTCCCTTTTTATAGATGAAGGTAATCTCGCCAGAAACATAGTCGAAAAGAACTGGACAGACTTTTTTCAAATACTCGACTATTACCAATATGCTCCTCCCCTATTTCTCTGTATAGAAAAGCTAAATACTTGGATTTTTGGTGCCAATGAATATGCCCTTCGATTGTGGCCCTTGCTAGTAGGCTGCCTGAGTCTGCTTTTGATTTGGGACATAGCGAAGCAGATAAAGTTGGTGGGTTATGCCCGTTTAATTCCATTGACCTGGATGGCGCTTTCCCCCTTATTTGTAAGATACAGTACGGAAGTAAAGCAGTACAGCACCGATGCTTTTATTGCCTTATTCCTAGTTTGGTGGATGCTCAAGAAGGGGATGCCTGTACACGCGTCCCTTAGTGGCGAAAAGGATAGCACTAGCTCGGCAGGGTCCATTTATCTGTATTGGGGGCTAATCGGCGGGTTGAGTGTTTGGTTATCGATGCCTTCGGTCTTCGTTTTGGCGGGTATAGGTTTGCTATTGGGATTCGAAGCGGGGCAGCGGAAGGCTTGGGTGGAGGTGCGGAGATGGCTGATCGTTATTGTTTTTTGGCTGATCAATTTTGGTGGATACTATCTTTTGATCCTCAGTAAGGACCTGGACAAACAAGCTTTGATTGAGTATCACAGTCAATATTTTTTTTCCCTGCAGTTGTACAAACTTGATGCCTGGCTCCAGGCCGGTATTGTATTCAAGTCGATACTCCGTTCTGCCTTTGGCTTTACGACCTTGGCCTATGTCGTTGGTAGCCTTGGCCTTTTGCTAGGTTTGCGGCGACTATGGCAAACCAGGCCTTTCCTTTGTTGGTTGTTGCTATCTCCCGTTTTGATTTGCCTAGTGGTTTCTTCCTTGGGCTTCTATTCATTGATTCCTCGTCTAACCCTCTTTTTCATTCCCTTACTTTGGTTGATATTTGCGCATGCCTTTTCTTATCCATTAGACAAAATCGAATTTGTCCCCAAGGCTAAGGCCTTGATTCCTATCATAGGTGGTATTTCGCTATTGGCTATTTTACCGCTACAACACGCTTATAAATACCTTTATCAGCCCTTATTGATCGAAGAAATCAGGCCTGTACTAAGACTTACTGGGGAAGCTTTTCAAAGTGGTGATTTTGTTTTTGTAGATCACGAAGCCAAACCGGCCTTTATCTTCTACCAAGATCGGCACCAGGACCGGCCTTTCCTTCCATCTAATGACATTCATTTGGGTAATTGGGATGAAACACCCGCCAGTTGGATGGCTTCATTTGAGGAAAAGCATGAGCGTATTTGGCTGGTTTACAGTCACCTGATTTCTGCGGAGGCATTAGGAAAGTTAAAACAACATTTGGATGGTATCCCTTCCAGTTATGAATTAGCACAGAAAGTTGAAAAAACAGCAGCAGTTAGCTATCTTTACGTTAAGAAAAAGTAGTCACCCATTTTAATAATCCAATAAATTTCGGGGACAACTTTCTACTTGTGAATTATCTTTCCATCCAAGACTTCCTGATACGACTTTTTTAACAATAAAGCCTATTTTTGCCGAAAGGTCATCTCGGTGACCCTAGACCATAAATGTGAAGAACATGAAAATAACCTACTACGGACATTCTAGTTTTTTAATCGAGACCCAAGGGAAGAACTTAGTTATTGATCCTTTTATCACTCCCAATGAGTTGGCAAAGGATATAGATGTTGATAGTATACCGGCTGATTTTATTCTAGTTACCCACGGTCATGGAGACCATGTGGCAGATGTAGAGCGTATCGCTAAAAGAACAGGAGCGACTATTATCTCCAATTACGAAATTGTGACTTGGTTCGGTCAAAAAGAATTGAGCGGTCATCCCCTTAATCATGGTGGTAAAAGTACTTTTGATTTTGGCACCGCCAAATATGTCAATGCCGTTCATACGAGTAGCTTACCCGATGGCAGTAACGGTGGCGATCCGGGTGGGTTTGTAATTTGGAATGAAGAAAAGTCTTTTTACATTGCAGGAGACACGGCCTTGACAATGGATATGAAGCTCATCCCAATGACCTGTCCAAAGTTAGATTTTGCCATCCTACCGATTGGCGATAACTTTACGATGGGTTATGAAGATGCAGCTATTGCAGCAGAATTTATCGAGTGCGATACCATTATCGGTTGCCATTATGATACTTTTGGATATATCAAAATAGATCACGAAGCGGCAAAAAAAGCTTTTGCAGATAGAGGAAAAGCGTTAATTTTGCCCTCCATTGGAGAAAGTATGTCCTTATAGAGCGTAAATAAAAGCGTTCTTGTAGGTAAAACAGCTCCAAAACCACTCAATCATTAAATTCAATCATGGGAAAAGTCATTGCGATTGCAAATCAAAAAGGCGGCGTTGGAAAAACAACGACCACCATCAATTTAGCGGCGAGTTTGGCGATTTTAGAGAAAAAGATTCTCATTATAGATGCAGATCCTCAATCCAATGCCTCTTCAGGTGTAGGGGCTTTGCCACAAGATATTGATACGACCATCTACGACTGCCTCATCAATGGACTTGACCCTTATGAAGCCATTTATGAAACCGATACCCCCAACCTTCATGTGATGCCTTCTAGCATTGATTTGGTGGGCGCTGAGTTGGAGCTAGCGGTATTGGAAGAGCGCGAATATGTGATCAAAAAGATGGTAGATCAAGTACGAGATGATTACGATTATATCTTCTTCGACTGCTTACCTTCACTAGGTATTATCACGCTAAATGCCTTGACCGCAGCTGATTCAGTCTTGGTACCTGTACAATGTGAATACTTCGCCTTAGAAGGTTTGGCCAAATTGCAGCAGACCATTTCTATTGTACAAAACAAATTGAATCCAGACTTGAAAATTGAAGGAATCCTCTTGTCGATGTACGATCGAAGATTACGACTAGGGAATGTGGTGGTCGCCAAAGTAAGAGAGATTTTTGCAGATAAAGTATACGATACCATCATCCATCGCAATTCCAAGATAGGTGAGGCTCCCAATTTGCATATGCCTGTGGTAATGGTCAATGCGTCAAGTAAAGGGAGCATTAATTTCCTCAATTTAGCGAAGGAGTTTTTGGATAAGAATAATGACTTGATCGCCAAAGCGGCGAGTTAAGTGCTTTTGCAGACCAAATGAAATACAGATAAAATAGGGATACTATGGCCAAGAAAATAAGATCAGCCTCCGCCACCAAAGCAGATTTAGGTTCAGGTTTAGATGCGCTCTTTTCCAAAAAGATGGACAAGGAGATTATCGATAATCCGGCAAAAGTAGTCAAAGACTTGGCTAGCAACTTTGCGATGGTCCCGCTTGAAAATATTGAACGAAACGCCGATCAGCCTCGGAAAGATTTTGATGAGGATGCGCTGGCTGAGCTTTCACAATCTATTCGCCAGCATGGATTGATCCAGCCGATAACGGTGCGTCGTTTAGATGCCAAGACTTTCCAAATCATTTCGGGAGAGCGCAGGTGGCGCGCCTCCAAGCTGGCGCAACTGAAGGAAGTACCCGCTTATATTCGTATTGCCAATGACCAAGCCTTGATGGAAATGGCGCTGATTGAGAATATTCAGCGTGAAAACCTAAATGCTTATGAAATTGCTGCTACCTATTATCGCCTGAAAGATGAGTTTGCTTTAACGGACCAAGAATTGGCACTCCGTGTAGGTAAAGAAAGAAGTACCATTACCAATTATATCGGAATACTTGACTTACACCCAGATGCCATTGCCGCGGTAAAAGAAGGGAAAATTTTCCTGGGCCATGCAAAGGCATTGAAAGGGATTGCTGATAAGCTTTTACAAAAGAAAGCACTGGAAGAAATATTGAAAGGTGAATTATCAGTCACAAAATCTTGGGCCGTCGTCAAGAAATACCAGCCGCAGCCCAAGGCCGCCAAAAAGAAGGCCACTTCTAAGGCAAAGGATGAAGGCTACAAACAAATATTGGAGGACTTCCGAGAATTCTTTGGCACCGGTAGTATCAAATTTGAGTTTGAAGACAAAGAGAAATCGGTAGGGCGAATCGTTATCCCTTTCAACAATGTCGACGAGCTAAATGAGTTCTTCAAGTGTGTCGAACAGATATAAATGGTTAATAAAAAGCCAATCTCATCAACAGAGATCATCCATTCGGGGCGAAATGCGTTTATAGATCATAAACACTTGCCAATGCGTGTCATATTGAGAGGTATCATTTTATTAGCCCTGCTGTCTCCGCTATCTACTTTCGCTCAGGAAGTCGAGGCCGATTCATTAGAGCAGGAGGTCATCGATCCCATCGTAATAGATAGTCTGACGCAACAAAAGCCCCGCTTCATTCCCAAACCTAAGCGAGCCCTCATGTGGTCACTCCTACCCCTGTCTCTTATACACATCTCCGAGCCCACGAGACCGAGGCTGATCT
>CAJXUM010000542.1 GCA_913060855.1 uncultured Lewinella sp.
GATCAGCCTCGGTCTCGTGGGCTCGGAGATGTGTATAAGAGACAGATAAAGAGGTTGCTGAAAGTTCCAAACATAGGGTCTCTTAGGTCCAATCGTATAAACAAAAAAAATGAGACTCAAACTTGTATGCTTTATTTTTCTAGCCCTCAGTTTTTTGACGGCTTGTCAGCCCACTCAAAAGCCGAAAGAGGAGGCCTCCTCAGTGGAGGTGGAGATTTCAGAAGAAACAGAAACAATACCTGCCGCTGAAAAGCCAAAATCAGACATTGAATTCATTAAAGATAAGTATGCGATCATTGTAAATACTAATCCGCATCGGATAGATTCTTTTATCGTTGAATGCGGTGGAGGAACGACGAGATTGGAACGTAGATACAATGAAAAAGAGGAAATCAGTTATTTGCAATATGAAATCTGTGGGGGGCATGGTTGTTCAACTTCGCACCACTATTTTTGGGAAGGGAAGTTGATTTTCAAGTTATACCAGGATACTTATTGGGTAGGAAATAGTGATTATTTTAAAGAGCATCGAACCTATTTTAAAGATCAGGAGATGATTCGATGCTTGGAGAAAGAAGTTTCTACTACAAATGGGCAACCTTCGATAGAGGACTTAATGAAGAAGACGCCCAATAGTGAAGTGGATTGTACGACTGAAAAGTTGACAGAAGACTTAGTGAAATTAATGACATTGAAACAGGGAGATGCTGAAAGTTATCTCTGCGAATAGGCTGATTACTGCTGAAACCGGGATATTAGGGAATGGGAACAAAGGTTTTCAAAAGGTCAATGCCCCGATTCCCGAATGCCTAAGACCCTCAAAATGTATAGAAACCGAGCCTGTTCATAATTCTCACTCCAATCCCATTTATCCCCAATCCACTCGTTTTGCCAGTTGAATAAACAACCCTTAGTTCTTTCATTACTGGCCCGCAAAGTTATCTTTTCGCTAATAAATTTGGTATATTTTTAATATATTTACAGTGTAACCCCCCGGAAACGTTCACAGCGTACATAGTCTTCAAATAAACATGACATCTAAATCTTATCATTGTACTTCAATCCCCCAATTGAAGCAGGTCTTGTCTGAGGCCAACACTCCGGTTTTTCAGCCTACTTTGGCTATTGTATTTTGTACGATGGCTTTCGACCTAGAAAAAATCAGAAATTGTTTTGTCGAACATCAAATTGCGCTAGCAGGTTGTAGCACTGCTGGGGAGATCATCAATGACTCCTTGTATGAGAAATCCATCGCTATTTTACTGATGGATATAGATCCTGCTGCTTTTCAAATAAATCTGACGACATACCAGGACAAACCCATGCTGCAAGCAGCTAAAGAGATGGGTGCCTTTGTCGGAAATTGCTTCCCGAATCCTGGCGTCCTATTGATGTCAAGTGGCCTGCGTATTGATGCTCAACAATTGGTGGAAGGGATCAATGCTTCGATTACGAAATCTATTCCCATCTATGGGGGCTTGGCCGGAGATGACCTTGCCATGGTCGAAACCTATGCCTTCACCCAGGATGGAGTGACTAAAAAGGGAGCTGCTGTTTTGGTGTTTGATACGGAAAAAATTGCCATCACAGGCTTAGCACTTAGTGGATGGAAGCCGATCGGAGGCGTAAATATCATAACAAAAGCCGCTGGGAACGAGGTGCTTGAAATTAATAATGAACCTGCTTATGACGTTTTTGTCCGCTACTTTGGCCTATCGGATGCTGACACTAAACATGATCAGTTGATTGGTATTCAAACCAATTATCCTTTCCAATTGATTCGTGAGGATGGGAATACTATTCTTCGGTCCCCTTTATTGATTCATAAGGACACTAAAAGCATTAGCCTGACAGCTAGCGTTTCCGAAGGCGACCGCTTTCGCTTCTCAACCTCTCCGGGTTTTGAAGTGATAGATCAGACAGTGGAGGGCTTTCAGGCCCTAAAATCAGCTGCTCCTGAGGCTGATGCGCTAGTTTTATTTTCATGTAAAGGTCGTCATGGTGCGTTTGGGCCCTTGCTCAAAAACGAGATTAAAGGCATTTATAAGTATTGGGAAAAGCCACTTATTGGATTCCTCTCCTATGGTGAAATTGCTAATCTTGGCGCCGATAGCATTGAATTCCATAATGAAACCTGTGCAGCCGTTATCCTTAAAGAACGGTAAGCATGCCTAATTCGCTGGAAAACATATTAGACCGACTAAGAACTTCTAATTCGATTGAGGAAGGTGAAAGAAATGAATTATTGCAAGAACTTAGCTTGCTGCAAACGGAGATGGAAGAAACTGATTTCAAATTGAAGCGGATCCAAAAGGACAAATCAATCGCAGTTAAAATTCTCGAAGCGAGCATTGGAGACCTAGAACGAAATCAATTTGAACTCAAACAACTTAATCAACAACTTTCTAGACAAAAAGAAGAACTAAAACTACAGAAGCAAATTATCGAGGGAAATTCAAAAACGCTACAAAAAAGCCTTGAAAAATTAGAGCTGTCCTATAATGAATTGGAACAGTTTTCCTATATCGCTTCTCATGACCTGAAAAGCCCTTTGAGAACGATTTCTAGCTTTGCACAACTCCTTAAAAACCGGTACTACCAGGTGTTGGATGGGGAGGCCCGTGATTTTATTGATTTTATTGTTGGAGGTGTGTCTCAGATGAATGATGTGATCAATGGTTTATTGCAGTATTCGAGAATCGAGCACGATAATAAGATAATGGCCTATTGTGATCTCAATGAAGTACTAGAGATTGTCAAGGCGAATTTGAAAATGGAAATCGAAGAGAACCACGCAGAGATACAGAGTGTTTCGCTTCCATTGATCTACTGTAACAAAATAGCTATTATTCAACTATTTCAGAATTTGATTCATAATGCCATCAAATTCAAAAGTGATCTTCCGCCTGTCATAAAGCTGTCTTATCAGTACCTGGAAGCCGAACACCAATGGGAGTTCCGGGTAGCAGATAATGGTGTCGGTATTAGCCAGGAATTTCAGAAAAAAGCCTTCCTTCCTTTCCAACGATTAAGTACAAAAAGAACGCCTGGCCTGGGAATAGGCCTGGCTATTTCCTTCAAGGTGGTTAAGATTCATAATGGACATATTCGATACGAATCAAATGCCGAATCTGGAACCACCTTTATCTTTACTATTGCCGCACCTGAACAGTCCTGATTTTTTCAAATCCCAGCGCTCATCCCTTATTCCGGCACTCCATTAGTCGATAAGACCTGCAGTGTATGCACGTACTTGGCATCAGGGTTTTGGTAGGTCCATACGATTTTTTTATCTCGGGTTATTTCCATCATTTTAAGGCCATCCTTGGCTTGATTGCCGTAGCAAGAGACAAGATAGTTGCCGTTTTTCAACGGCTGTAGGCCGCATACATCTTGTAATTGACCGTCAATTTCTTGGGTGGTTAATTGCCACTCCACCTTGCCTTTTTTATCAAAAAGAACCATGCGATTACCCGAAGCACAAGTCATAATAGTCGAACCATCTTTTTGCCGAACGGCAGCAAACGTACCATTTTTAGCTGCGGGACCACCCAATTCGGGAATATCCACCCGGAAAGTACGAACCACCTTGCCGCGCTTGTTGTATTCTTTGACAAAAGGCATCAAACGATGAGGTACGAGATACCTGCCATTGGCTAATTTTCTACTCATGCGGGACTGCATATGAACATTATCTGTTTCCGGTTGAAGGGGAATAATTCTCCTTATTTTTCCAGCAGGATCGACTTCAACTAACCTGGGTTGCTCGCCGAGTTCCGTCACGAGTGTTCTACCATTGCGAAGCCGCTGCGCACTCATTAGTTCAGGGTTGACGGAACGCTCGTAGGTCCAGACGACTTCTTTGGCAGGCGTCACCTCCACCACTTTGGTGGCGTAGGTAATGAGGTAATTCCCATTGTCTAGTTTATAAATGTCTCTGGAGCGGCCTTCGTATTCCCAGACAATTTCATCTTTTTCGTTAATTTCAAAGGTTTTGGGACCGCTGACGACGAAGGCGTGACGTATTCCCGTTTCGCTTTTTTGTTGACTCCAGAGCGGGACGGTGAGGAAAAAGCCAAGTAGGAGAAGGAAGATTGATTTCATAGTTAAAGTTGGTTTAAAGATTGTAGTCTCAATATAGGAATAAAAGGGAAAAGGACCTCAGTGATATGTCGAGCGGAAAGTCATTGATGCGTAGTAAATTATTGGGAGTGTTCAATACTCTCATCCTCCATTTTAAAACTAATCCAACGAAAAGTGACTCAAAAAGGGCGATAATAAAATCAAAGCCTTAAATTCGAACAGCGTCTTAATCTATTCAAAATACCTTGTTCTAAACTATAAGGGATGAGGTATAAGAGCAAGTATAAATGTTGAACTTATTTTTAACTTATTCCTAAGCATCAATGCATCATTTTATTCATCGAGACAATATTAGAAGTTATTATTGGGTACTGGCCATCGCTGTTTTCCTGCTGGCTTGTAACGAACAGCCTGCCCCTAATTCCACAACCAGCGAGGAGATAAGCTCGGGAGACCTGGAGATTAGCTCCTCCAATGAAGCCCTAGTCGAAGTTTTTAATTGGGCAAAGGAGAAGGCTCGTTTTTATGTTCAGACGGGTAAGCAAGGGCCAGTTGATGTCTGGGAAAAAGGAGAAGGAACCGGAAATGTCGACTATATTCCTTCCTATTGGGCAGGCTATCCAGGGCGGGCAGCCTTTTATTCTCGCGATTTTTGCCACCAAATAGTAGGGGCGCATTTGCTCGGTTTGGAAGAAGAAAACTTCACTATGTTGAAGGCTTTCGCGGCTTCTGCTGATGAAGGAAAGAAATGGTTTCCACTCTGGGCGATCAATTTTGATGGTTCTCCCTTCTTGTTAGACTATCGAGGAGATGATGATTTTGTAAGGGAAGTCCCTGCCACTTTTGAATTGGTGGAAAAAGCGTATGAACTGTACTTATGGACTGGAGATGACCGCTATATTCAGGACGAAACGGCCTGGAATTATTACACCAAAGTAGTTACCGACTTTATTGCTTTCCATGATACCCAACTCCCCAATGGCATCGCTGAAGGAACGGGGAAAGGCATTTTTGAGGGGGCAGCCTCCTACAATGAACAACGGGATCATCCACTGATAGAATCCGGTGATGGGATAGCTAGTCAGTACAGGGCTTTTGATGCCTATGCCAAAATGGCTGCGCTGCGGGGTGAAGAGGAAGTGCTGTCTCTTATACACATCTCCGAGCCCACGAGACCGAGGCTGATCTCG
>CAJXUM010000543.1 GCA_913060855.1 uncultured Lewinella sp.
TACACTATCCTCTTCGTCGGCAGCGTCAGATGTGTATAAGAGACAGTTCTTGCTCCGCTGCTTGCCATTGAAACAAAGGGCGGTATACCGCTAGCTCTTCGCTGATCTCGTCCTGGGCAAAGAAGGCTTTCAACTGTGCTTCCTCCTTCAGACTGCTGGAGCCCTCGAAATATTTATCGAGCAGTTTTGGAATGTTGTCGTAATCCATTGCCTTCTTTATTTAATAAGTTCTTAATTTTTATTCTGGCCCTAAATAGGTTGGTTTTCACCTGGGGCATCGTCAATTCTAGTTGTTCCATGATTTCCTTGTAGCTCAATTCCTCAATATCGCGCAAGTGCATCACCTGTGCTTGTATTTGGGGTAATTGTAACATCAGCTTGCGAATGTGTGCAATCGTGTCATTGCTTTGCAGGCTTTCGAGAGGACTAGCTCCTCCATCCTTAAGGTGAAAAATCTCGTCTACATTCTGTGTCCGGCGGTGCTTAGAGCGCAATTTATCAATAGATAGGTTGCGGGTCATTTTTATGCACCAGGCCTCCATGTTATCAATGTAATCCCAATCATCCCGTTTGTTCCACACTTTGATCAGGACTTCTTGGGCGATATCTTGCGCTTCGGCCTGATCTCCCACGATGCGGAAAGCAAAGCGGAAAAGCTTTTGACTGATAGGCAGTATATGTTCTTTGTAATATTGAAGATTCATTCCCAAGTTTTACTTTTCCCTAGCGAAATACATAGGGCAGACGATACGAAAAGAACTTTGTTACAGAAGGCTTAATTTTTTTTCAAAAAATCGTTTAAAGGCCGCTGTCGCATAGTCTTATCGTTCTATCTTTGACCAAATTGTGAACAAAAAGTCAAGGCATAGCATTTATTAGACTAAGTAACATTTTCATTCTATCTTTGTCCTAATGTTGAAATATAAGAAGCTAGATCAATTACTCATCTCGAATTTTGTAGGCCCATTCGTCGTCACTTTTATGATTGCGATCTTTGTCCTATTGATGCAGATATTGTGGCTGTACATAGATGATATTGCAGGTAAAGGCTTAGGCTTTTTTATCTTAATAGAGCTATTGGCCTATAAATGTGTAGGATTGATCCCCATGGCCTTGCCACTAGCTATTCTTATTTCCTCGGTCATGGTGTTGGGTAATTTGGCTGAACATTATGAATTATCTAGCTTCAAATCGGCAGGTGTGCCCTTGCTTCGGGTCATGCAACCACTGATCATTTTTGGTATTGTAGCTGTTTTCTCTTCTTTTTTAGTGGCCAATTATTTAATACCAATCGCCAATTTGAAGTTTGGCTCGCGGATGTATGATATACAGCGTCAGAAACCAGCCATGCGGCTAGATGCGGGGGTGTTTAATGATGACTTTCAAGGCTACTCAATCCATATTGGTGAAAAAGCAGGGAAGGATGGGCGGATCAAGGACATCATGATCTATGACCATCAAGAGGCGAGTAAGGGGCAATTGAGCCAGATTATTGCGGAGGAAGGTGAAATGTATATGACCGATAATGGTTCCTATTTCATCATGAACTTGAAGAATGGAAACCAATACATGGAAACCAGTCCCAGTACTGCTGCGCAACGGAATCGTTCGTTTCCCTTTGTTAGAACGGCTTTTAAAAGTTGGACCAAGGTCTTTGATTTAGGAGAATTTGACTTGAGTCGGACGAATGAGGAGCTATTTAAGCAAAACCGGAGTATGATGACTATCGGCCAACTTAAACTGGCTATAGATTCTATCGGTATCAAGATTCATGAACGGGAAGTCAACAGCTCTAATCAACTGGCGAACTACCTTAGCATTTTAAAAATTGACAGTACCTTTTTATACAAGAACCTGGCAAAGGATTTGGCTCGTAATGATAGTCTAACGCGGGTTGAAGAACTCAAATATGATTCGATACAAAAGATAGTGGATGCCAAAAATGCGGCCATTGCAGATAGCGTAGCTGGCTTGGCCAAACCTAAGAAAAGCACCCAAAGAGTTGCCAAACCACCTCCAAAACAAAGAGTTGCCAAACCCGCCCCAAAACGGGACAAGGTGACCAACACACTGAAGAATTCGAAACCGAAAAGCGTTACGATCAATAAGAAACCAAGTGTTAGGAAAATTGCGCAGGAAAAGAATCGTTTACTCACCTCGGATACAACCTTGACATTTACAGAAGCTTTCGAAAAGATTCCTTTGTACCATAGGAAAACAATACTTACAAAAGCCAAAGCTTCCGTCAGAGCGATCAAAAGCCAAGCAGAGTCAGGATCGCGGATTATTGATAATATGCGAGAATCGAAAGTGAAGCATGTCTATGAATTGCATACGAAGTATAGTATGGCAGTGGTGTGCTTTATTTTTGTACTGATCGGTGCTCCTATGGGGGCGATAGTCCGAAAGGGAGGATTTGGTTATCCTATATTAGTATCCATCATCTTCTTCATGCTATTTGTTATTCTTACCATCTTTTGCCGGAAAATAGCGGAGACGTTCGTTGTAACAGCGACTGTGTCGGCTTGGATTCCTTGCATGGTTTTATTCCCGATTGGGGCCTTTCTAACCTATAAGGCTATGAATGATTCAGTGTTGATCAATATAGATAGATACACCGCCTTTTTTACAAAGCTCTTTAAGAAGAAAGAAGAGGAAGACGCTACGCCTACCACGACAACCGCCTAATAATATTATAGCATGCTAGAACATAACCGACCTATTTTACACTGGTGGCGCCATAATCGGCTCTATTGGATTGCCTTTAGTCTTTTCTTAATTGCAGGAGGAATCATTTTGTTCTCTATCGAAAAAGGAGATGCCATTCTTTATTTCAGTGGCCAGCGTAGCCCCTCTGGAGATGCTTTCTTCCGGTATTTCACTAAAGCCGGAGAGCACTTTGGCTACTTGGGTTTTCTTGCTATTCTGTTATTTGTGCGATATCGTCCTGTGGTGGTTTTGCCCTTTGTTGGGTTGACTGTTGCTATTGTGAGTGCGATTACCAAGTCTATTTTTGCGCAGCCGAGACCAGCTCTTTATTTTAAGGAAATGGATATGTTGGATCTCATTATACCAGTAGTAGGAGTGGGGATGCATGGTGGAAATACCAGTTTCCCTTCTGGACACACCATGTCAGCCTTTGCGCTCTATACCTTTGTAGCCTTGAGCCTGGCCTATAAGCGTAGCTTAAGTTTGGTCTTCTTACTCATGGCTGTTTTGGTGGGCGTTTCACGTATCTATTTGGTACAACACTTTTTGGAGGATGTTATTACAGGAGCCGTTCTGGGCGCCATGATTGGCGTGTTTTGGTATAATTTGCAGTATCGATTGATGCCAGTGCCACATCCCTGGGCGGATAAGCAATTGTCTTTCCCCTTTGGTAAAAAAGGAAAAGCCTAATCCTGGATGGCGTATTTGCTGAAAAAATAAAGCGGGGTCTCATTCCTATTTGGATGAGACCCCGCTTTATTTTTAGATCAAGTAGTAATTGTTTAGGCCACTTTCTTGATTTCGCCAGACTTGACACGTTCCATATAGTCGTTAAAAGCACGACGTACATTAGGCATCAAGACGTACAAACCGAAAATATTCGGGAAACACATGGCAAAGATCATTGCGTCGCCAAAATCAAATACAGCTTGTGCAGAGATGGCAGAACCTATTACCACGAAAACACAGAAGAGAATCTGGTAAATAATCTCATTGATCTTGCTTTCACCAAAAAGGTAAGTCCAAGATTTTAGACCGTAATAGGACCAAGAAACCATCGTCGATAAGGCAAAGAGAATTACCGCAATACTCAGTACGATTGGGAACCAACTCATTACAGACTCAAAAGCAGCCGAGGTAACATCAATTTGAGCGATGGGTGCTTCAGAACCAGAACGAAGTCCTTCAAAAGCCCATTCTGCGCCATTGCCACCATAGTTAGTGATTACAATTACGAGGGCAGTCATTGTACAAATAACGACCGTATCAATAAACGGCTCCAAGAGCGCAACGATGCCTTCGCTAATCGGCTCATCGGTTTTAGCCGCGGAGTGGGCAATAGAGGCAGAACCTACACCCGCTTCATTGGAGAAGGCTGCTCGGCGGAAACCTTGGATCAATACACCGACAAAACCACCATACAACGCATCAGCGTTGAATGCACCACTGATTATTTTTCCAAAAGCTGCTGGGATTTCTGTGACATGTGCACCCAAGACGATCAATGCGCCCAGGACGTATATACCTACCATAAAAGGTACCACCTTGTCGGTCACTTTCACAATACTTTTAATCCCACCAATGATAGTGACACCTATAAGGATGGCCATGGCCAAACCAAAAATCCATCCCTGACCATTAAGTATAGAGGCATCGCCTCCGGTCACTGTAATCAATTGGTTAGTAGCCTGATTAATCTGTACCATATTACCTCCTCCTAAGCTACCACCAATACAGGCAATGGCAAACAAGACGGCTAATACCTTACCAACTGGCCCCCAGTAGCCTCCTTTTTCCTTCAAACCCTTGTCTAGGTAATACATAGGACCACCGGATACGGTACCGTCGGCATTAATTTTACGATACATCAAGCCTAAGGATACTTCCGTGTATTTAGAGGCCATACCTAATAGACCTGCAATGATCATCCAAAACGTAGCACCCGCACCACCGATACTAACCGCAAGGGCTACACCAGCAATGTTACCTACCCCAACCGTACCAGACAAAGCTGCGGTGAGGGCTTGAAAGTGAGAAACTTCTCCCTTGTCATCCGGATTGTCATATTTCCCACGCACTACATCAATGGCATGTCTAAAGGCCCTGAACTGAACGAAGCCCATGTATACCGAAAAAATTAGGGCACCAACAATTAGCCATATCAGAACAAATGGAATGCTGAATGAACCAATAGTTACAGGGTAGAAAATCAGGTTACTGATCCAATTGGTAATAGGTTGGAAAACTTCGTTGATTCTATCGTCTATCGTTCTTGATGCTTCCTCCTGGGCAAAGCTCAACAGGGGCATTAACATAGCCGTCACTAGAAAAAGTAATACTTTCTTCATACAATATTAGGAGTTAGTGTTATTTAGATTTTTTCTTTTGCCTTTAATAAAGCGGAAGAGAAAAGCTGGTTTTAAATCTAAAACGATGTGTTAAGGTATTTTTTTCTGCTCATTTATCAAAAGAATGCCCCAACTTTCATCCATTCCGCTAGATTAGGACTGTCTCTTATACACATCTGACGCTGCCGACGAAGAGGATAGTGTAGA
>CAJXUM010000544.1 GCA_913060855.1 uncultured Lewinella sp.
CGAGATCAGCCTCGGTCTCGTGGGCTCGGAGATGTGTATAAGAGACAGGGAATGTATCCGATTTAATCCTTCCTTTTCGTGATGAATGGTATGTCTTTTGGGGAGGGAAAAAAGCCAGCGATAATTATCACAATAGCCATGCTAGCATGAAAGGGGCCTTCGACTTTTGGGTAATGGGGAGTAATGGGCTTTCGCATCAAGCAGGAGCAAAAGTCAATGAAGATTTCTATGCCTTTGGGAAGGAAATAATAGCCCCTGCGGCAGGTAAGGTGATCTATGCTTTCGATGAGGTACAGGATAATAATTGGCCCGCGATGAATGCATCAGCGGGGTTTGGCAATGTAGTGTTGCTAGAAACCGCTAAGAAGGAGTATTTTGTTTTTGCTCACCTCCAGTACAAGACGGTTAGTGTAAAGGAAGGACAGTCGGTAAAACAAGGGGATAGACTGGGGTTGTGTGGTAATTCAGGTAATTCGACAGAGCCTCACCTGCATTTTCAACTACAGCAGTTGCCCGATTTTAATAGCGCTACGGGGGCATGGATCTATTTCAAGGAGATTCAGGTTAATGGTAAAAAGAAAGGAGACTATATTCCGGTGAAAGGGGATAAAGTAAGGAATCTATAAGTTAGCTTACCTTTACGGAAAGAAATAAAATGGAAAAACAGCCATCCACGAGACCTGCATTGTTGGTCATCGATTTACAACGTTGGTTTTTAGAAGTGGGGTCGAAGGAGAAACTGGCTTCGGTAGCCAGGCTGATTGAAAAAACCAATGAATTGATCGCCTTTTTCAGTCAAATGAAACTTCCTATTATCAAGATACAGACGGTTCATAAGGCCGATAAATCTACTTGGAATCAATGGGCCTTGGCCAATGATATCGGCCGACTCATCGAGGGTAGCTATGAGGCGGAATATTCTCCTGCCGTCCTGAGCGCTGAAGGAGAAGTTTTACTGACCAAAACGAGGGTGAGTGCTTTCATCCGCACCGATTTAGAGGCCCAACTGCATCGGCTTGACTGTAATCAAGTCGTGATAGTTGGCTACTCTACCAATTCTTGTGTAGGCCAAACCGCTATCGCTGCCTATGAATATGATTTTGAAGTCCTCTTGGCCGGCGAGGCTATTTTGGGAACGAATCAGCAGGAAGGGCAGTTAATGTTAGACTATCTTGAGAAGCGGTATGGTATGCTTCCCATGGACAATTCGGCCATCAAACTGGATATTGAAAAACGTAACCTAAGAAAGTACTAGCGCTAAAATTTTGCGACTTTGGAACATCAGTTTACCGTATTTGACGTATTGATCATTATTGGAATCACACAAGGCTTAATCACAAGTGTTTTATTGCTGTCTTCGAAAAAGAATAAGCGTAGCAACCCCTTCCTCGCCTTAGGTTTGATTGCCTTTTGTTTTTTGAGTACCAAAATCTTACAGCACAGCTTGCAACTTTGGGAAACAATGACCTTTCGTTATTTCCCTAATGGGGTGGAATTGGTAATCGCTCCCCTACTCTATTTTTATACCGTGGCGCTAGTTAACCCTCGTTTTAAATTTGAGCGTAGACATTGGATTCATTTTGTTCCATTTCTTCTATCTCAGACCTATGCCTTTTATGTGTATTTTTCTCTATTGGGTGCACCTTCAATAATTGAGAAGGACATCATCGCTAATTCCTTGTACTTCAATGAAATAAAAAAATTAGAGGATTATTTATCACTCATCTCCATCGGCAGTTATTTGGTTATGGGTTATGTAAACCTGATGGCCTATAAATTCTGGTTGAATAATACGACTTCCGATAGCAGTTACCCTGATTTCAATTGGCTGAGAAACATTTTGATCCTATGCGCAGTGCTTGGCCTTTTCCTCTTACTCAATCTCTCATTTGCATTTATTCCTTATTTCGATGACAGTCATTTCTGGCGATGGCGGGCTTACTTCATTTTTATAGCAGCCTTGATTTACTATCTGGGCTTTGTAGGATATAGGCAGGCGGAGTTTCAAGTCAGGGAAAGCACCCCGATTGCCCCTCCCCCAAAAGTGGCCAAGCTATCCGCAGATCAGATTCAAGAAACGATCCAACTAATCGAGCAGGCTTTACAAACTGATAAAGTATACCTCAACCCTACCCTAACGGCGAAAGAACTAGCCCAACAATTAGGCCTGAGCCAAAATCACCTTTCTGCAGTAATCAATCAATCCTTCGGTAAAAGCTTCCGGGAACTCATCAATGATTGTCGGGTAGAAGAGGTAAAGCAGAAACTAAAAGATAGCGATTATCAGCATCTCTCTATTTTAGGGATAGCGCTAGAATCGGGCTTTAATTCCGAAGCTAGCTTTTATCGGATCTTCAAAAAGAATACAGGCTTATCTCCTAAGGCCTACCTCATGGATAGGGCGAAAAGCCAAGTTCAATAACTCACTTTATTTACTCTCAAAACGCGTTTTGAGAAGCTTAGTACCTGAAAATGGTGATTCTTTGTCGGGTAAATCAAACATAACCCACTGATGAAGATTCGTAAAATGATTAAGACCGCATTACTCGCTATTACCTTATTAGTACTATTGTTTTTCATCTATTCGATCTTACCGAGAGTGCGTCATCACAAAAGCACTTATGGGGTGCCTCTTGAAAAAGCGGATGTCTTGCCTCCTAATTTTAAGCATGAATTGAACACCTATATTACCGACACCGCCAGCTTTGCACAAACCCTCGTAGCGATGCAGGGCGAAAAAGTAATTTTTGAAACGGGTGATACCCAAAAATTGATCAATTGCCATTCTGCCCGAAAAAGTGTTATGAGTCTCTTGATTGGTATCGCCAAAGAAAAAGGATTGCTACGTTTGGATGAGACACTGGCTGAATTAGGGATTGATGAAAGCGAAACGCCGTTGACAGCGCAAGAAAAAACAGCCACGATACGGGACTTATTATTGGCTAGATCGGGCGTGTATCTCCCTGCAGAAGCCGAGACTGATTTCGCCAAAAAAAATCGTCCCAAGCGGGAACAATACAAACCCGGGGAATTCTTCTTTTACAATAACTTTGACTTCAATGTATTGGGCAGCATATTGGAACAAAAAACTGGACTTAGTATCGGTGAATTCATGGAAGAATACCTGGCTCGTCCACTAGGCATGCAAGATTTTGCGGCCTCAAATGTCGTGTACGGCAATACCTGGCCTGTTCCTAATAAAACGGCCTCCAATTATCCGGTTTACTACATTTTCCTCAGTGCGAGAGATTTGGCTAGAATTGGTGTGATGGTGGGACAGAATGGGAAATGGGATGATCAACAAGTGCTTTCTCCTGCATGGATCGCAGAAAGTACCCGCATTTATAATAGTTTTCCCGATGGCCAATCCTGGGGTGTTTATGATGATTACAGCTATCTTTGGTGGTTAGAATTTGATCATCAAACCATTTGGGCAGATGGTTTTGGTGGGCAATTTCTATTAATTGATCCCGCGCATCAAATCACGATTTCACAACGAAATTTCACGGGCAATTCTTTGCTTTCTTCTGGCCTTTACCTGGCCGCAAAGGACAATCAGGGTAATCCTAGAGATGTAATTCATGTGCATGAAAGGATTAAAAAAACGATCTTTGGGGAATAATCGCAGGTTTTGGCTTTGCCTCACAATACTAGACATCTAGAAGGCAGAAGCGAGAAAAGAGACTGCTGAAGGGGCTTCTGCCTTACATCTAGCCGATCTCTCCTCTCTCATCTGGCTTCTAATCTCTCTCTTTGTCCAGTAGTGTGGCTTTGCCATTTGGACTTGCGCTAAGCCATTTCTATCATGAAAAAGTCCTTTAAAATTTTATTACACATTGGATTTTGGTTGGGCTACTTATTCCTAATGGCCATCATCCTCTTTGCTGCTTCCCAGGGGCAAGATATCGATCCTGTGGATAGCGCCTACTATTTATCTTTTATTGCTGGTGTGGCCATTATTCCGCCTGTCTTTTCCTTTTATTCGCATTACTATTACCTATTTCTCAACTATTTGCGCAAGCGAAAAATATGGCTCTCTATAGCTGGTAGCATTTTCTTATCTAGTGCAGCAACCATGGCGGGTCTTTTCTTCCTTCGGCTGGGTTCAGCAGAAGCCTTTACCTGTGTTACGGAGGGGTTTCAGTATGCTGGCACTTTCACTTTTGGAATATCCACAGTATTTGGCCTCATCGGCTTGGTCATCAAGGGCTTTTTGACCTGGTATGAGGAATTGAAAATGAAAGAGGAATTGATAGAAAAAACCCATCGAATGGAGATGGCCTTGGTGAAATCACAATTGGATCCACATTTTCTGTTCAATACCATCAATAATATTGACATCTTGATTTCGAAAAATGCGAAAGAAGCTTCTCGTTATCTCAATCAACTTTCGGATATCATGCGCTTTATGCTGTATGAAACCAAAGCGGATGAAATAGCCCTTTCGCAAGAATTGGAATACATTGAAAAGTACATCCAGCTACAAAAAATCAGGACGTCGAATGGTAACTATGTTCATTACGAAGTAAGCGGTTCTTCCACGGCCAAGAAGGTAGCTCCCATGGTCTTTATTCCCTTTATTGAAAATGCCTTTAAGCATTCAGGGAATAAGAAACTGGATCATGCCGTCGACATCGCCATTCAGATTGAAGAAGAAGTTATTCATTTTAGCTGCCAAAATAAGTATGAAACGCGGAAAACAGCTAGCAATGGCTACAACGGTCTAGGCAATGAACTGATCAAAAGAAGATTGAAATTACTTTACCCCCAAACGCATTCATTGGAAGTGGCTCATCAAAACGGAACATACCGTGTTAACCTAAGCATCAGGAATGGAAAAGTATAAGTGCATTATTATCGAGGACGAGCCCCTGGCTTTAGAACGAACGAAGGACTATGTCGAAAAGGTACCTTTTTTGGTATTGGATGCCACTTTTGATAATTCCTTAGAAGGATTGATGTATCTCAATACGCATACCGTCGATGTCCTTTTCTTGGATGTGAATATGGACGAACTTTCTGGCATAGAACTTCTTGAAAGTTCCAATATTTCCAGTCAGGTAATCATTACTACTGCTTATCAACAATACGCCTTGAAGGGTTTTGAGTTGAATGTAACCGACTATTTACTGAAGCCCTTTACCTTCCATCGTTTCTTGCAGGCTGTCAATAAAGCGCAAGAGAATTTGGCTAAAAACCAATCGGAATATAAGCTGTCTCTTATACACATCTGACGCTGCCGACGAAGAGGATAGTGTAGA
>CAJXUM010000545.1 GCA_913060855.1 uncultured Lewinella sp.
ATCTACACTATCCTCTTCGTCGGCAGCGTCAGATGTGTATAAGAGACAGGAGTGTCAGAAGCGATTTATAATGCCCAGGGGCACGCTTAAAACGCATAGCTCCCTAGATTACAGGGTACTATTATTAGTGAAAGTCGTTTAATTAAATGTGGTGGACAATATATGGGCCTGCTGTGTTAGGAATGAGGGACAAATAAAAAACACAACTATGCTTTATTTATCTCTCATTCCTTAGCTGTATTTCTATTATAACAACATCTTTTTGTGGAATAAGATTCCCTAAAATACGTTTTATTGTCATATAATTAACAAAAAAGGGCGGTTTTTCTGTACGCTCACAATGGGTTCATATTACTGAACAAAGGAAGAGGTCAGAAGCCAGAGGAGAGATCGGCTAGATGCAAGGCTGATGCCATCTCAGCAATTTCTTTTATCGCTTCTGTCTTCTAATGTCTAATAGCAAACAATAGGCTAAAGAACAGTACAAATAAACGGATGGAAGATGCCCTTCCACTGATTTTACTCTTCCTCCTCTACCAGGCTTGCTGCATCCGCTTTTTGGATGAGCTGCAGTAGCTCTTGTGTTTGAGCTGCGGGCTGTTTCCACCATTCATGGGTATTGACAGTGAGGAGTTTGTAGCCACTATCTATGAGTGTTTGTTGTTGCGTATACTCCCAGCCATAATCCGTTGCTACTGATTGTGAAAGAAAACCATCAATCAAGAATAGTTGCGGTGCTTGTTTCTGCTCGACGGGCAAGACAATAAGCGGTAAATTTACGCCTTGCCAGGGTTCATTTAGGCGTAGCCGATCGGTTGATATATGCGGCGCAATTCTCCAGGCCAATTCTTGCGAAAAGGTAGTGTTCTCGCTGACCTCAGCAGTATCACTCCTAGCGGCGACAGCCGGACCAGCGGCTAAAGTATGGGCTCTATCTATATACAAGGCTAAGGTATGCAAGCTGATGTTATCCCGATGATCTAGCCAGTGTTTCCATTCTTTTTCAGGTATAGAATAAAACAGTCGCCATTCTTTGGTCGCAATATTCTTCAGCTGCTGCAAAGCAGCCAAGCTTTCTTTTTGATCAATCTGATTCATTTTGGCGCTCAATTGGCCTTTAACACTCAACTGACCGTAAGTAGCCGAAACATAAATAAGATCGTAAGCGCGGTCACTCAAAGCCCCTAAGGTCAGTACGCGTAACCCACTTTTTTCCAACCCAAGAATTCGTTCATGGCCGGGTAAGCCTTGCTGCTTGATTTGTTGGAGGTAAGCCAATATCAAGTTGCGTTGCCCTTCGGTCAAACAAATGATCCCAAGACTGGGGAATTGACCGCTCTCATTGGCTTCAATACTATTGAGTTGGTTCAAAATAGCCTGGGCTTCTTCTTCATTTTTCTCTTCTCCTTCCTCAAAACGTCCATTCACCGTATGACTGAAGACTTGCAAGGAGGAAGTCCCCACTTTATCTGCATGACTTTCGTCTAGGGGACTCTGCCAATAGCTTGTTTTTAGCGCATAACTATTCTCTATAGGCTCTTTATGGAGTGTTTGCTCTGGATTTAGAAAGCTTAGCCAACGGCGTCCTAACTGTTTCATACTACCCCTTACATCGGGCGGAAGTCCTTGGTTTTCCCAAGCCATTACATAATCTACCTTGGCTTTCGTTTTTTCTAATAAAATAGCGGCCTCCGTAGGTGTAATCAGTACAATCGGAAAAATGGCAGTGAGCACATCCAATTGCTCATCACAAATGGCAAGCAATTGGTCAAAAGTCGGCGTACTGGTTTTCAACCAATCTTGCCAGATTCTACTATTCCCTTTCAGTTGCTTTAGTGCCGACTGGCGCTTTGCCTTGGCTTGTTTTAAAGCTTCAGGGATTAACCGTTGCCGCACTTGCTGATCCAAAGCGGCAAATTCAGCCAGTTGATCGACTGAAGGCGATACCACAGACTGATGGCTTTTAGACAAGCATTGTTCGAAATACCAACTCTCAAAGGCAGCCAACCAGCTCTTTGGTCGAACTTTAACCAGAGAGGAAACAATCCTTCGCGCCAAAGCAGGCAACATAAACCAATGCTTTTGCCAATCAAAAAACAGGCTGAAATCACGCAGGTTTAAGCGGGTGCCTTCAAGTTGCTCCATGCAGTCTTGCAAAAATCGTTGCCGCTTGGGAAAGGTAAGTGTCTTACTTTGCAAGGGCAATTGGTACAAGCCAGAGGCATTGAGTTCATCAATAAAAATATCAAACTTTATCTCTAAGGTCAATACCTCGTCTTTGACAGCCAAATCTGTATGCACCGTTTTACTATTGAGACGAGATACATCATCAACAATCGTATTATTGAGATCGGCGCGCCATTTGAGCAGTGCCTGTTCGTATTCACCCAGGTTTTGCTCCAGCTCATTCATCAATTTTCGATCACGTCCCTCTAAAAAGGGATGGATAAAGAAACTATATCGCTGCGTTTTCTCTTCCAAGTCAGCATATAATTCCTGCATATGCTCCTGCGCAGCTAGGGCTTTCTGGAATCGACTACTAAGCGTTCCATATAGCTTTAGCGTTGTCTTAGCCGATTCCATGGTATCTCGGCTAAACTGCTGCAGGTAATCCACCAGTGCTTTCTGTACTTTATCTAATTCCGATTTTAAATACTGAAAAGCCTGATCGTGCCACGACAACAATTGGTCACTATAGTTATTAGAAGCCAGTATGAAATCATATTGAAGTTGTGTGGCTTTATCTAAAAACTGCTGACTCGTCTGATCTATGAATTCAAAAGCTTCTGTTTTTTCTTTGTGTAAGAATATCCCAGCATTGAGGTTATTCAAGGGATGAGCAAGCGTTCTGATTTTATTAAAGAGTGGCTCACTACCTTCGATAGCTTCGCTGAGTCGTTCCAGCTCCTCAGGTGCAAATGTAAAATCACGCGGGTCCAGCTGCCCGGCCAGCAGTTCTTTGCCTTCTGTTCTGCCCGACCGTAGCAAGAAGGCCAGTGTATCTATCCGATTAAAAGGACCAAAGGTCTTAGCCCTAGCGGGTAAATAAAACTGATCTAGTTTTTCTTTTTGCTGTTGCCATAGGACCAACTGGCTTTCAAATGTCTTGTTAACTGTGATCTTTTCTGATCTTGACTGCTGGCTTAATCTATTCAAGCGAGTTTGTAGAAGGGGCATGGCCTGGGTGGCATTCGGAATTTTTAAACAGTAGTCAGCGAGTCCCATGGCGGCTATAGCCTCTTCTAATAAATCTAAATCCTCGATTTGGGAAGAAATCAACAAAGACGTCTTTCCCTGCCACAATAAGCTGGTCAAAAGATGAGTCAATAAATAAGTCTTTCCAGACCCCGCCTTCCCACTTATTTGCGTCTCCTGGTGTTGCAGCGCACCGTGAAATGCCGCTGCCTGCCAACTATCCAAGGTATTAGGTCCTAAGGGCTTTAATGGCTTATTTTCAGGCTTCTCCAATTTCTCCTCACTCTTTTTGACGCCAGGCTCATACCAAAAATCGGCTAAAGTATGATTACCCAATACACCCGACCAATTAATTAAAGGCTTAGTCTCTAATTCACTTTGACCTTTAAAATTGGGAACTCCGGATAATGTAATGGCCTTTTCTCTCAGCTCAAAACCGGAAGCTTCCGCAAATCGAGTAATGAAAGTAGCCAACATCATGGTACTATCGGGTTCCTTTCTTTCAAGTTGCTCCAGTAAGGGCCAAATATCATCTAATTGCTGATCTGTTAGGAATCTTCTGAGTTGTCGGTTAAAAAAGCGCCTTTGCCCCTTCCCTTGACTAATCACCCAGGTTTGAGCTTTATTAGGGTCAGGGGTTAGACTAAGCTCCCAAATTATCAAAGGCGTGAATAGCACCTCATTTTCTTCTTCCAATAATACCATGGGAAAGCCCAAGGCAAAATTGGACCGCCCTTGCTGCTGCCTTGCGTCTTCTTGAGCAAAAAAGTATCGATTGAATTGCTCATGGAGCAAGAAATCGGCCCGAAAGGAAATATGGGGTTCGCTTTCATTCAGCAAAAACTTGATAAAATGGTAATTCCAGTCCGTCTCCGTTCTATTCAAAGCGGTCATATCGGTAAAGGCCGTCAATCGATCACTTAAGTTGATTGAATCGGGAAAGGAAGATATCGGAGGTTGAACTAATGAAACCATGGATTCACTGGACTTTTCAAACATTGCTTAGCGGGATTTGAGCCAAATATAATTAAGCCATGGCCTAATTCATTGAATTGCGCCTAAAATCTTCCAAATCAGGCTTGATCGGTCTAAAAATAAATCTAGTACAATCGAAATTTAGGCTTGAACAATATGCCAATATCAGACAAAGCACATAATATTAACATCATTCTATTTGGAGAATTCCGTATAAATTTATAATTTAACAAATTGATAATCAACAACTTGTATTGTTTAATGTTTTTACAAGAAATCACAAAAATGATTAAACAAAACAGGGATAAGAATAAAATATGATACCTCATATTGCTGTCATCTTAACAGATAATCTTCGCCGCATACTTTGGGTAAACGAGGATTTTACTCACATAACTGGATATGCCTATGAAGAAGTAGTAGGTAGAAGTCCAGGAAGTATACTTCAGGGGCCAGGAACAGAAGAAGAGGTAGTGGATCGAATCCGTTTGGGACTTTCTTCGGAAATTCCCTTTAAGGAGGAAATAACGAATTATAGAAAAAATGGAGAGGCTTACATCTGTAAATTAGTCATCTATCCCATTCATAATCCGGAGAAAGAATTGATCAACTTTCTCGCCTTTGAGGTAGAAGCAAATGAAGCCGTGGCGGAAGATCAAATTCCCTTATTACAAGTCAGTGAAAAATATCAATCCAGCAGTTTGAAGGGAGTGGAAGAGGTAAAACTCTACTTTCGATTAAAAGACCTCATTGAGAAGGATCGGCTTTATCTGGATGCTAATCTGAATTTGAAAATGGTAGCAGACTTACTGAATACAAATACCAAATACTTATCGCAGGTTGTCAATCATTTATCTGGCCGAAATTTTCAATTTTTCATCAATACCTATCGTGTAAAAGAGGCTAAGGAAAAACTAACGAATGATGACTATACTAACCTTACATTATATGGAATAGCCCTACAATGTGGTTTTAAAAATAAGTCAACTTTCTATAAAGTTTTTAAGGAAATAACCGCTTTTACGCCAAAGGATTACATCTGTCTCTTATACACATCTCCGAGCCCACGAGAGCGAGGCTGATCTCGTATG
>CAJXUM010000546.1 GCA_913060855.1 uncultured Lewinella sp.
GAACATTATCAAGTCGTTTTTTCCTATGAGACGAAACTGCTGCGAGATGTCGAGGTGGATTTCCATTTTGCAAAAAATGAAAACCTCGAGTCAGCTTTGAATCGCTTATTAGGACTTACCGGTTTTCAACACAAAGCCATCGGTGACAAGTATTTCGTCATTTATCGAAATGACAAAAAGGGCAGCAAGAATGCCAAGAAATTAGAACGAAAAATCCAACAAATACAAAAACTCGAAAGCAAGGGAGAGGTTCGATTGGAAAGAACATCGACTACCCCTAGAGATCAGTTCAGCAAAGTAACCGAACTGATTGTAGATATGGAAGAAAAACGACCCATTACGGGTGTCGTTACTTCTGCAGATGATGGAGCTCCCTTAATAGGAGTATCTATTATTGTGAAAGGAACTGGTACAGGAACAGTGACAGATCTAGATGGTAAATTTTCTCTCGATTTAGAAGATGAAAATTCTGTATTGGTATTTTCTTACACTGGTTTTAAGGCACAAGAGGTAGCCATTTCTGGTCTTAGTACGATTGATATTGTGCTAGAGACTGACATAGCGGCTCTTGATGAAGTCGTTGTTGTAGGTTATGGTACACAGAAGAAGGTGAACTTGACCGGTGCAGTGGCTGCCATGGATGGTGAAATATTGGAAAACCGACCTATTCCTAATGTAGGTGAAGGGCTGCAAGGTGTGATCGCAAATCTAAATGTAAATATTAGAAATGGAGATCCTGCTTCAGCTATTGATTTCAATATCCGAGGATTTGAGTCTATCAATGGCGGTAGTCCATTGGTACTTGTAGACGGTGTGCCGATGGATTTGAATAAGTTGAATCCTAATGATATTGCCAATATTAGTGTATTGAAAGATGCCTCTGCTGCCGCTGTTTATGGTGCAAGGGCTGCATTTGGTGTTATCCTGGTGGAAACGAAAAGAGGAAAAGAAGGGAAAATGAGACTCACTTTTGGGGCAGAGTTTGCTGCTTCAAAACCCATCATGTTTATTGACCCGGTGACAGATCCTTATGAGTACGTAAAAGCAAGAGATTTAGCTACCTATCGAACCAATGGATCTGGTTTTGACCAGGACTATCTTGACGGCACTCGTAGATACAGTGAAAACCCAACACAGGAGAATGCTTGGGGCGTATTTAATGGCTCGCTCCGTCATTATGGGTTTAATAATTACCAAGACCAGATCATTACGGAATTTTCACCACAAACGAAATACGATCTAAGTGTTTCGGGAGCGACTGATAAATCTTCTTACTATGTGTCTATTGGTGTGCTTGACAAAGATGGCTACTTGAAAAATAAGGAGAAAAACGAAAATTTCAAGCGTTATAATGCTTTGATAAAAGGGGATGTGAAAATCAATGAATGGTTAAAACTGGATTCCCGAGCATTAGTTACCACGGAACAAAGTAACAAACCTCACTTTTACAATTGGGATGTTAACATCAATACCACGGCGAGGGTTAACCCACTTAATCCAATCACCTTTCCTGATCTTGATTCTTATTTGGTACCTGGTGACCGAGCAGATTTCGAACAGTATATTGGTATGCATTTCCAAAGTGTAAACTTCCTTCCCTACCTAGAGCAGGGAGGACGTGATACTTGGACCAGAAATGATATTATCCTTACGCAGGGTGCCACGATTAACCCGATTAATGGACTAAATATCAGAGCTGAGTTTTCAGCCAATTATACTTACAGAGATCTTCAGCAAGTACGAAGCAAGGTAAATGTGATAGAAAACCAGGACCTGAATGCATTAGTCATAGGAAATGGTTTCAGTGCGACTGACTATATTAATAATCAAGCTAATAATGATCAATATTATGTAGTGAATACTTATGCTGATTATACTTTCGACCTAAATGATAACCACTACTTAAAAGCCATGGTAGGCTTTAACCAGGAATGGGGGAATTATCAGTTTATAAGATCGAGAGCATTTGGCCTAATTACTCCTGCAGTAACTGATTTGAATGCAACTACTGGCAATCAGGAAACTTACGGTGGCAAGTCGGATGTTTCCTTACGAGGAGCATTCTACCGGCTAAACTACATCTTCAAGGAGCGCTACCTATTGGAATTTAACGGTCGGTATGACGGTACTTCCAGGTTCCCAACCGATGATCGATTCGGATTCTTCCCTTCTTTCTCCGCTGCATGGAGAATATCTCAGGAAGACTTCATGGCGGGAACTTCAGGTTGGTTGGACAATCTAAAAATTCGTGCCTCTTATGGTACCTTGGGTAATCAGTTGTTGGGTAATAATTATTATCCAGCTATTCCTACCTTGGGATCTGCTACTTCGCCCTACATGTTTACTGCAGGGGCACGTTCACCCTACGTATCCGCAGCGGGCTTGGTTAGTCCTACACTTACTTGGGAAAGTGTTACCTCTCAAAACTTGGGCTTGGATTTCTCTATGCTCAATAATAGATTGGACGTTTCATTTGATATTTATTCAAGGGAGACAAAAGATATGTTAACAGGCGTTTCCTATCCTTCTATTTTAGGAACACCTGGACCTGATGCCAATGCGGCCGATCTAAAAACAACGGGTTGGGAACTTTCGGCCTCCTGGAGAAATAGAATCAATAAAGATTGGTCTTATGGCATAACGCTAGCATTAGCAGATTCTAGAGCAAAAATTACTAAGTATGATAACCCAACAGGTTCATTAGATGAATACTATGTGGGACAATACATTGGTGATCGCTGGGGATATGTGACGCAAGGTATTTTCCAAACGGAAGCGGAAATAGATGCTGCTGCTACCCAAGGAAACATAGGTGCTAACTGGAGACCAGGTGATATCCGCTACACTGACTTAGATGGAGATGGAGACATCAATTCGGGGCTTGGTACTTTGGATAATCCTGGTGACCGTCAAGTCATCGCAAACGAAGAACCTAGATATACTTTTGGGATCAATACAGATCTTAGGTATAAGAACCTTTCATTGAATATCTTTTTCCAAGGTGTAATGAAACGAGAATACTGGCCACCAAATGGTAATTGGGTAGCTTTCTATCCTTTTAATGCAGGTCACGTTGAGAATTATTACCTCACAGATACTTGGAGCGAAGACAACCGGGATGCTTATTTCGCAGCGCCACATATTTCTACAAATACGAAGCAAAATATACAGCCGCAAACCCGTTATGTGCAGAATGCAGCCTTCATCAGATTGAGAAACCTTACGCTTAATTATTCATTACCAATGGATGCGCTGAGCAAAATTGGGGTATCAGATGTATCTGTTTATTTCTCTGGATCGAACCTTTTCGAATTAACGAGTATGCGCAAGCCGCTTGATCCTGAAGTAAGACCTACTTTGACACAGGAGTATTACAAGCAGCGTTCTTTTGCTTTTGGAATTAGAGTTTCAATCTAAGAATTAGGGACAAATAAGACACAAGTATGCTTTATATTTGTTCATCAGTCTTTGTTAATAATACCGATGGTTATCGGTACCTATAGCTAGGCTTTCCGATAATGATCGGGTCGACTTTTGATGCTTTGCTTGACGAAGAAATATTTTGTATACTTGTATGCTTTATTTATTGCTTATTCCTAAAATGTAAAGACAATGAAAAATCATATTATAAAAACGCTTTTAATTGCTTTTGTAGCGATATTGTCATTCGGTTGCAATGACGACTTTTTAGAAAAGGTACCTCTGGATGAGATTAGTAATTCATCCTTCTGGAATTCAGAAAATGACTTAAGGGTGTACAATAACAGTTTGTACAACTTAGTTCGAAATGATGAAAATGTGCCGATTTTTATGGGGCACCGAGATGGTTTTAATAGCCACAGATACGGTATCTGGCACGTAGAAGGTTTTTCGGATAACACGGCTCCCCGACATTCAAGACACGATCGATATCAACAAGTAAGAGCAGGTAAGCATTTTCCTACAGGTGGCGCAGCTCCCTACGGCTATAGAGGGTTTGACTTTCTCAGGGCCATTAATGTAGGAATGGATAATTATGGCAAGGCGCAGGTTTCAGATGATGTTCGGAATAAGTATGTCGGAGAAGCACGGCTGATGCGTGGTTGGTTCTACGCGGATAAAATCTCCAAATTTGGTTCTGCCCAATGGGTAGACAGAGAACTGAGTACCGATGATGAGGAAATTCTAAATGGATCGCGAGATGATCGGGATTTGGTCATGAACAATGTATTGGAAGATTTGAATTTTGCTGTCGCTAATATACCTAATGACTGGGGTGATGGCAATGCGCCAGGAAGACTAAACCGCTGGGGTGCATTACTTGTGAAATCAAGAGTAGCCTTGTTTGAAGGAACATGGCGTAAGTATCATGGGTTGTCAGGTGCTGATCAATGGCTAAATGAAGCTGCGAATGCAGCGCTTGAGCTAATGAACGACGGACCTTATGCTCTTCACCAAACGGGTGATCCCGCAAGTGATTACAATGCCATTCACAGAATGACAGATCTTAGCGGAAATCCAGAAGTTATCTACTGGAGAAGATACCAGAGAGGTATTTTCACCAATCATGTGCAAAGCTATCATAGAGGCTATAATGGTGGTGCGACGAAGAGTATGGTAGAGGATTATTTGTGTACAGACGGAAAGCCAATTACGCTTTCGGACTTGTATAAAGGTGATGCGGTGTATACAGATATTTTTGAAAATCGTGACCCTAGGTTACGACAAACAGTACTTCACCCTGCCGATCAGGCGATCTACCGGTATGGCAATCACGATTTTGATGCCTATACTTATCCACGTGTTCAAGGAATGCCAGGCGGATTAAAAGTATATACTGGATATCATATTATCAAGGTTTACGAAGTGGGTGCTGCGCACGCTTCTTATAACTCTTCTGAAACGCCCGCCATTACCATGAGATTTGGTGAAGCTTTATTGAACTATGCAGAAGCAAAGGCTGAATTGGGTGGAGGAACTATCTCTCAAGAAGACCTAGATATCAGTATCAATCTACTTCGTGCTCGTGTAGGTATGCCTGCTATGGACGCGAATCCTGAAATGGATCCTCGATATGCTGGTGATGGCATTTCTGCTGTCTTGGCCGAAATACGACGTGAACGAAGAGTTGAATTGTTTATGGAAGGGTTCCGTTATGATGACTTACGTCGATGGAAGCAGGGCAAAAAACTCGAAGTAAAAGATTATGGCATGCGCTGGGACTGTCTCTTATACACATCTCCGAGCCCACGAGACCGAGGCTGATCTCG
>CAJXUM010000547.1 GCA_913060855.1 uncultured Lewinella sp.
GCCAGGCAGGTTTCCACCTTCACTTGCTGCCTTGTCCAGCCTTAGAATGATAGCCCTATTTCTTTCTACATCATTGTATCCTATACTTCCCGAATCCCATAGATAGGTACTTCCACCATTTTTCCCTTCAAGGGTATGGCTCCGATAGAAGTACTAGCGAAGTGCGTTCCCAAATCAAGTTGCTGCAGCATATCTTCAGAGATCAATAAGTGTTGCTGGTATTCGTTGCACTGTCCCTGTATGCGGGCAGCGGTATTGAGCACGTCACCGTGAAAGGCAATTTCCTTCTTGATGATTCCCACTTCAGCTACCATTACTTTGCCATGATGCACTCCTGCTTTAAATTCAGGTACAACGCCATATTGCGCCAAGTAATAGTCTTTTTTTTCTAGCAACTTATTGCGAAAGGCAAAGTAAATTTCGAGGCAGTTATTATCGGTAAAACCATGCTTCTTATCCCAGGTCAAGACCGCTTCATCGCCTACATATTGGTATATTTCAGCTTTAAACTGCGGTACAATTTCGTTTAAATCATAAAAGCAATCCTGGATAAATCGGCTAAAGCGCAGGTGCCCTAATTCTTCGGCGATGGTCGTGGAGGATTTTAAGTCTAAAAACATAAAAATTCGTTGTTCCTCCTGCGGATGGTGATACTTACCTAGCAGCATATTCCACAACACACCGGGTCCAAACTTCTGATCGACTGCTCTAAAAAAGGTAATCAAGCAAATTACGACCGAGAAGTAGGCCAAGGCTACCCAAAATGCGCGGCTGTTCATCATCTCAATCGCCCAATTCAAGTCTAGGTCAAGCGGACTTCGACGGGTCAGTATTATCAGCCCAATCCACATGATCAACTTGATCAAAAAGAAGTAGAGTATAGATTTGAATAACAACAAACGGCCGTAAGACCAACGTTTTAGGGAAGGGCGGTCTAGGGCCAACTCGATCATCGCAAAGGCAAAGCCTCCAAAGCTGCCAAGGATAAGCAGGAAAAAGAAGCGACCAGCGGCTGAATCCAGTACAAATGCCTTCTGTTCTCCCAAATCGAAATAGCGAATAAAATGAAAGAACAGGGTTGCCGCAATAAAAACAAGCATCATTTGGCCAATAAATCGCCATTTATTTTGCATGTGCTAGTGGATTAATGAGGCTTCAAGTTACTGCAATATATCCGTCATGTCCAACACCTGAATGGCAATTAGCCCTAATAAGCCGACCATTAGTACATAATAAATAGTAGGAATGATCGTCTTGCGTAATATGAGTCCCTCTTTCCCTAGGAAACCCACCGTGGCCGAAGCGGCTACCACATTGTGGATGGCGATCATATTCCCAGCTGCTGCGCCCACCGCTTGCAGGGCAACAATCAAGGTAGTAGGCATGGCCAAACGCTCCGCTACCCCAAACTGAAATAGGCTGAACATTAGATTACTCACCGTATTGCTACCCGCTATAAAAGCACCTAAGGCTCCGATTGTAGGAGCAAACAGCGGATAAATTTGGCCCACCTGCTGCGATACCCATTCTGCCATGGCGATCGGCATAGCTGGCAGATCAGCAGGGTTACCTCCTGAATTGATATAAATGCGAACCATAGGAATAGTGAAAATCAAGACAAAGCCTGCGCCAAGGAGTAATCGTGCGCTCTCTCCGAAGGCTTTTTTGACGGCCTTAGCTTCCATTTTATGCAAATAGACCGTAACAAGCCCCACCACTATCAAGATGGTTCCCGGCAGGTACAAGGGCGTACTGGCGGCATTAATTCCCGTCCCTAATATATCATTCCAACTTAACTTCAGGCTCGTCAACCAACCCTTGAGGGGTAATTGTGGTAGTCGACTCAAAACCAGCAAACCCGCCAAAAGCAAATAAGGTAACCAAGCTTTAAATAGTGATATTTTGGCTTTGGTTTTATCTTCATTTATGTCGATAGATAAAGTACCGAACCATTCTGATGGCCATTCCTTTTCTTCTGGAAAATCCCAAGTATCTTTAGGTTGCAGAAAGCCTCTTCTGGCCAAAGTGACAACAATGGTCATTCCGATCAAAGCGCCAATTAAAGAAGGGAATTCCGGCCCTAAAAAGATTCCTGTCAGCGCATAGGGCAGGGTAAAGGCCAAGCCCCCGAAAAGGGTAAAAGGTAATATCGCCAGGCCTTCTTTCCAAGATTTATTCTTCCCAAAATAACGGGTCATCATGCATACCATGAAGGTGGGCATAAGGGTCCCTACCAGGGCATGAAAAACGGCTACATTGGTCGTGATCAACTGCAAATATTCCATGAAATTCAAATCCAGGGCTGCTAATCGTCCATCCAACACATCCCCCTGCAATCCTCCTCTTACGCCGACCAATATCGGCGTTCCGACCGCACCAAAAGTAACGGCTGTACTTTGCACCATCATTCCTAACATGACGGCCGCCATTGCTGGAAAACCCAGCGCTACCATGAGCGGCGCTACCACTGCTGCTGGCGTCCCAAAACCCGCCGCCCCCTCTATAAAGGAACCGAACAACCAAGTGATAATAACCACTTGAATTCTTCTATCCGTACTAATATTGGTGAATCCTTCTCGAATCGCCCCTACCCCTCCTGAGTATTTCAAGAGGTTGAGTAGTAAGATGGCACCAAAAATAATATACAAGATATCGAAGGTGATAAAGAGACCTTGTATCGAGGAAGCAATGACATCGACTAGCGAATATTGCCAACCCCACAGGGCTACTCCGGCTGCTAAAAGAAATGAAATGGGCATGGCCAGGCGAGCGGGCCATCGAAAACCGACCAGCATAATAGCGGCGGCCAATATGGGTAAGAGGGCCAGGAAGGCCAAGGTGCTTAAAGCCATGGTTTTTCGTTGATTGGTTCGTTTGTTTGTTTTGTAATATACAGAAAATAGTCCATTGAGGCTGGAACCTGGCTTTTTGAATCAAAATCTAAAGCCTTGAATTAGGCTCCAAGCCTCGGTGTTCAAGCAAAAGCCACGGCCATCGCAGTTTTGGCGGCCAGGCTTTTCGGCCCAATAAATTGGACCGCTACGGGCTACACTTTGACTTTCGAAATATCCTCCAAGGCTAACATCAAAGCATGCGTTCCTTTTTTACTATACCCTTGCGCTTCCACTGCTTTATACAACTGGTGTACCAAGGCCAAACCGGGTAAGAAAAGATTCATTCGCTTGGCCTCATCCAGGGCAATTTCCATATCTTTCACGAAGTGTTCCACATAGAAGCCGGGTTCGAAATTACGCTTGACCACCCGTGGAGCCAGATTACTCAGCGTCCAACAGCCTGCAGCTCCACCGCTAATAGCTTGCAGCATTACGTCCAAATCTAATCCTGCTTTATAGGCGTACAAAAGGCTTTCACAAACGCCGATCATCGTACCGGCGATAGTGATTTGATTACACATTTTGGTATGTTGACCCGATCCTGCCTTACCTTCATAGATGATATTGCCACCCATGATATCCAGCAATGGCATAATCGCATCGACCGTCTCTTTATCCCCGCCCACCATGATGGAAAGCGTTCCATTCTTTGCGCCTACATCCCCTCCCGAAACGGGCGCATCGACCGTTGATATATCCTTTTCCTTAGCTTGCTGGTAAATATCGAGGGCCAGGCTGGGACGGGTGGTCGTCATATCAACCAGGACGCTTCCAGCTTTAGCCGTGCTCAATATGCCTTCCTTTCCAAAATAGACCTCTTCCACATCAACTGGAAAACCAACGATAGTGAAAATAACATCCGCTACGGCCGCCACTGCTGCCGGAGAATCCACCCAAGTTGCCCCTTTGTCAATCGCCGCTTGCGCCTTGCTTTTTGTTCGATTATAGACCGTCGCCTTATATCCGTTGTCAATAAGATGTCCTACCATAGAAATGCCCATCACACCGGTTCCGATCCAGCCAATATGTGTATCCTTTGTTAAAGTAAATGCCATGTTTAAAGTGATTTTAGATTTGATGCAAAATAAGTTCTTGTTAGCTGCTTTTCAATTTTTTTGAAAAAAATACACAAATGAACTAGCTTTAAAACTTTCCTAGCTAATAAGTCAACGACTATGAATTTTGATTACTCGACTGCTCAACAAGCGCTCATCGAAAAAACGCGTGCCTTTGCACTTGCCGAAATAGCCCCCTTTGCCGTCAAATGGGACCAAGACGAACACATACCTCGCTCCCAGATTCAGAAGTATGCGGATGCTGGCTACTTTGGCATGACTATTCCGACCACTTATGGAGGGCAGGGGCGTTCTGCCTTAGACGCCATCTTGGTGATTGAAGAAGTAGCTCGTCATTGTGGGATTAGCGGTCGATTGATCGTTGACCACAATTTTGGCGCCGCCATCACTATTCTTAATTTCGGCACCGAAGAACAACGACAACGCATTCTCCCTGACCTCTGCCAGGGCAAAGCGCTCATAAGCATTGGCATGACCGAACCCGATGCTGGCTCCGCCTTGACCGACCTCCGCACCGCCGCTACCTCCGAAAAAGATCACTATATCCTGAATGGCACTAAACATTGGATCACAGGTGCGGGCGAGCGTGAGTATACGCTGGTTTATGCCCGCTTTGATGGCGTAGCTGGTCCCAAGGGTATTGGCGCCATTCTAGTCCATCAAGACATGCCTGGCTTTACCTATGCGGGGCGTATTCCATCAATGGGCGTTCGAGGGGTCCAAGAAGGAATATTGGAATTCCATCAAGTGCGCGTCCCGAAAGAAAACTTGGTCGTCCCTGCTGGTTCGGCCTTTGGCCAACTCATGTCGGCCTACAATGGGCAGCGGGTCGGGGCATCCGCGGTAGCCCTTGGTATTGCGCAAGGCGCCTATGATTTTGCAAAAAACTATGCCGATCAACGTCAGCAATTTGGCAAACGTATCACAGATTTTCAAGTCAATCAATTTAAGCTCGCGGATATGGCTATTGAATTGGATGCCGCTCGATTTCTCATTTATCGCGCCGCCAGCCATGCCAAAGCGGCCATTACCGATCGCTATGAATCCAGTGTAGCCAAGGTCTATGTCTCCGAGATGGCTCTCCGCGTCACCAATGAAGCTATCCAGCTCTGCGGGGCGCAAGGCTACAGTCGCCACCTCCCTTTGGAGCGCATGATGCGAGATGTGCGCTGCTTCACTTTGGCGGGTGGTTCTGCTGAGATTCAACGCTTGGGAATTGCGACTAAAATCTTGGGGCGGGCTTTGCCGCAGCACTGACGGGTTGACGGG
>CAJXUM010000548.1 GCA_913060855.1 uncultured Lewinella sp.
CGTCGGCAGCGTCAGATGTGTATAAGAGACAGCTTTTGCGCCCCGTACTATTCCGGAAATGGAATAGGATTGGGCTGATGCATGGTAGGAACACAAGAACAGCGTCAATAGGAGTAGAAGGTTTTTCAGGAGATTTAGATTTAGTCGGGATTTAGGCATCGTTTCGTTTTTAGCGCTTCACGTTTATAATTGCAAACCGATAGGCAGATAAATCGAACATTCCATAATCATGGATGTTCAATTTTAGCCAGCTAAATAAGCTAGCGGATAAGGCTTCGGCATATGTAATTACCTCACATCAAACGGTTTCAAGTTTCCAATTTATTTGATCAATTCTATTAAGTAGAAGTGATTCTCCTGGACAACGATTGAGCTAAAAAAACGAATAGAAAGTCTTCCTACTGTCCAAGAAACACTTATAAATAAAAAATAGTAATTCCGATCAGGGCACTGTGTACACAATAATAGGCCTAATATTCATCAGTTCAAGCAAAAGATAATAACTTTGTAAAGCTTGGTTTACCCTTGGTCAAAACACTTCTTTTACATGGACAATGGAAACTTCTTAGTGGATTACTTCTCTCAATATATTACGCTTAGTAAGGAGGAGGCTCAACTCATTAAAAGCGAAGACATTATACGAGAGTATGAAAAAAATGATTTCCTATTGAAAGAAGGGCAAGTGGCGAAAGTGTGCTTTTTAGTACTGAAGGGCTGCGTCAAGCGGTATTACTTAGAAGACGGGGAAGAGAAAATCATGGAATTTTATACCGAAAATGACCCCATTGCTCCTGTTAGTTACACAACACAAGAACCTTCCAAGTATTATTTATCCTGCGTAGAGCCCTGCATCATCTCTACGGGCACGGAGGAAAGAACACAGCAATTTTTGCAAAAATTCCCAAGGTTTGTCCCCATTTTCGTTAAAATTGGAGATGCTATATCTGCCAAGAAGCAGGTATTCTTAGATGACTTTAAAAACCTTACGCCTGAAATCCGCTACCAGAAGCTTTTAGAGACTCGGCCCGACTTGGTCAATCGAGTACCTCAATACATGATCGCCAGTTATTTGGGGATTCAACCGGAATCCCTAAGCAGAATACGGAAAAGAATTTGGGCCAATAAACAAAAAACGTAAACCCTTTCTCACCCTTTATCCACTTTCATCTACTTTCTTAACCCAGGTCAATGCATAGCACTTGAGCTGACCCTATTTTTGTACTATCAAGATTATTTAAACAAAAATCAATCGATTATGAGTGTTGCCAAAACGGCTGCAGGCATTGCTTGCGGACTGACGATGCTATTGCTTGTCCTAGCCTTTAGTATTAAAAAACCAGAAACTGCGCTGTATGAAAAAACAGTCAAAATACTAATGAAACAAGAAGGATTGACTACTGAGCAAGAAATGGAGGAACGCTTTCCTGAATTAATTGAGATACGGTCAAATATGAACCAAATGGCCAAGCTGAATCAGGTAGTCTTAAGGAAAACTCAAGGTCCTTCTGCAATAACGTCCGAGGAGGAAAATCGGGAGCTAGAATCTTATAGGCAAAGGATATGGCAACTTCGGCAAAAAGTCCGGACAGAGCTATCCCAAACTATTGCTATTTATACTGAAGAACAACCCTAGTAAATGTCTGTGTGACAAGTAATATTGTAAAATCATTGGATATGCTTAAACCTAAAATCAAAGCCCAAACCCTACTTTCTACCCTGTGGATATTTATTCTGTTCAATATGATTCTTAGAGATCTACATGAGTTCCCCACTGAGGGGTACATTGAAGAATTGATAGCCCTGAAATTATCCGAAAAAGTGATGCTCTTTTATGGCTTCATGGTGGAAATACCCATTTTGATGGTGCTTTTCTCCAGACTATTAAACGATACAGCCAATAAATGGGCCAACATCATTGCGGCATCTATTACGCTATTAGGTATCCTGAGTACCTTGCCTGCTGGAGATATGGACGATGTTTTTTTTGCCAGTATGAGCTCAGCGGTCCTTTTAGCCATAATCCTTGTAGCTTGGAAATTGCCTGCTCTTGATCGGTCTTCAATTTAGCTACTGTGGTATCCAAACCTTAAAACCTGATCTATACTATTTTGAGTACGAATATTTATCGTAGCGGTTTTTGGGCAGGAAAAAACCAAATATTCTCTTGAAAAAAGCTTGAGGATATGGTTCTCTGACAATTTTTGTGTTTTGAGTCAGCGCCTTAACTAAAAGTCTTGCTTCTTCTAGTCGCAATTCTTTAAGCTTAAACACTAACCACAAAATTGTCAGAGAATGGAAAATATTACAATTATTACATATAATATTGAGTAAAATGTAAATAAGGACGATGTGCTACCAAATGAAAAGCTAGGAATATTGCTACAAATATATGTTCCCTGTTTTATTATAATAAATTGATTAATTGGTTGTTATGTTGTTGATTTGCCATGAATTCTTGAAAGAAGTAGCACTCGCTATTTTCTGTTTTGTGGTGGCGGCCATTGTTTTTTTGTATGAACGGAAGGGCGAATAATTTTTGCCTTGCTTCAATAAAGTATTTATCCAGAAAATAAATAATCCTTTGCTTTTATGAACGGTATATTGATGCTATTTTAGACAAGTCACTGTGAGCCCAGTTTTTTAAAGCAATAAAGTAGTAGCACTATTTTGTCTTTAAAAACAAAAAACACCTAAACTTCAGCAATCAATAATCGTGGTACATTTTAGTATAAAACCGATCATTCTTTCTGTATTGATCAATTGCATTACGGCCCTCTTGCAGCTGCTTTTTAAGACACTGCCTATTCCTTTACTGATCTTCAGTCTATGGCAGGTCGCGAACGCCCAGCCCAATTTGACCTTTACGAAATTGACGGAAGATCACGGGCTTTCCAACGGTTTCATTACTACTATCTTTCAAGATAGCAAGGGCTTCCTTTGGTTGGGCACAGCCAAAGGCCTGAATCGATTTGACGGATATGACTTTACTATTTATCTGCCTGATGAAAACGCTCAGGGATATTTGAGCAACGAAGTAGTTTGGTCGATCGCAGAAGATGAGGCAGGCCACATCTGGGTGGGCACCAATCATGGGCTGAACCGCCTCGATCCATGTACTGGATGGGTCGATGTGTTTCTTCACGATCCAGCCGATAAGAGCACGCTTTCGAGCAGTTCTATTATGGAAATTTGCCTCGACAGACAAGGTAGCGTTTGGGTAGCCACAGCTGAAGGTCTAAATCGCTTCTTGCCGGAAAGTCAAACCTTTAAGCGGTATTTATCCGGTGAAACGATTCGGTACGTGATGCAAAGCCGGAGGGGAGTTCTCTGGACTTGCCAGAAGGATACGCTATACAATTACCAAGAAGAGACAGACACGTTTTTGCCCTATCTTATTCCTGGCCAAAATCCTGCGGTAAATGAAATTCGCCTGATTTACGAAACTTCCGATGGTTACCTATGGCTGGGTACCCAGCTTAACGGTGTTTTTTGTTTTGATCCAGAGGCGAAACAGTTTATAAGGCACTTCGCCCATCATCCCGATGACCTGAATAGTCTGAGTCATAACAAAATATCAGCTTTTGTCGAGCAAGGTCAGACCCTTTGGATCGGTACGACAGGTGGAGGTCTTAATATCTTGGAGCTCCAAACTGGACATATTAAACGCTATACGGGTACTCCTCCTGATCCCAATGGTGTGAATTCCGAAACTATTCGGGACATCTTAAAGGACAGCCATGGCAACATCTGGTTGGGAAGCTTTTATGATGGACTTTATCAGTGGAAAAGTAATCAAGCCGTTTTAGAAAACTATGACGAAACTTCTGGGTTACCCGCTAAAAAGGTGGATGATATTGTCGAAACATCAGATGGTAGGATTTGGATAGCTTTGAGTACTGGTGGGATGATTGTTTATGATCCAGAAGTGCGTCAGATCACCCGCTCCTGGCAACATGATCCAGGGAACCCCAACAGCCTTCCGTTCGGCAACTTGCAACAGTTGTGGGTAGCTGAAGATGGATTGATCTGGACCATCACCGTTAGCAATGGCATCAGCATTTTTGATCCGAACACAGAAGTTTTTAGTACGGTCTTAAAAAAAGAAAACATAGCGGGGGAGGTTTGTTTAGATTTTGTGGAATGTATTCTGCCTCAACCCAATGGGGATTTCTGGATAGGTACGCAGGAAGGGCTCTGTAAATACGACAAGGACATTGATGAAATAACCACCTATGTTTTGCCGATGTCTACGACCATTGACATTAACCATGGGAATAACTACTTCGTTACTGATCTTCTGCGAGATCGTCAGGACCGAATGTGGGTATCTACCTATGGAGGCTTGAACCATTATCAGCCGACGGCGGACTCCTTTGTTTTTATTCCTTTCCAACATCAGATTCTGGAGTTATTTGAGGATACATCGGGGCAATTGTGGGTGGGTAGTACCAGCGGGTTATTTAAATTCGATCCTTTGGAGGAAGCCTTCCTACCACTGGACCCCAAACAACTAGAAGGAAGGTCTATAACTGGCATATCAGAAGATAAGCGCGGTAATCTCTGGTTTTCAACGGATATCGCCGTACAGCGATATGATCCTGTTAAAGGCTCTTTTACTTCCTTTAATACCAAGGACGGGCTGGGTGGTTCTTCTTTTTGGAAAAGTTACTGTGCTAGCAATGGCTATCTCTATCTCGGTGGAATTGACGGCCTCTCCATTTTCCATCCCGATAGTATCGCCGACAAACCGCTTGCGCCCGAAGTCGCCCTCACCAACTTTCTACTTTTTAACGAGCCGGTTCCTCTACAAGGGGCTCTCGTTGACACCTTGGGCTGGCCGTCTCCCTTGACACAGCTGATTACCTGTACCCCATCACTCACCTTGAAGCACTGGCAGAACTATTTCTCTTTCGAATTTGCAGCCCTCGACCTCACTGCCCCAGAGAATATGCGCTATCGCTATCAGTTGGATGGCTATGACGAAGATTGGCAATTTACGGATGGAGACCGGCGGTTTGTAACTTACACGAATTTGAATCCGAGCAACTATACTTTCCGAGTGCAGGCCATGACCCAAAAGAGCGACTGGAGTACCAATGAGGCACTGGTCAACATCCGCATCCTACCGCCCTGGTATCGCACTTGGTGGGCTTACCTCATCTTTGCGCTGATAGCCTTCCTGCTGATCAGAACACCTGTCTCTTATACACATCTGACGCTGCCGACGAAGAGGATAG
>CAJXUM010000549.1 GCA_913060855.1 uncultured Lewinella sp.
CGAGATCAGCCTCGGTCTCGTGGGCTCGGAGATGTGTATAAGAGACAGCACTTCTGTTTCAGCAGGAGAGTTCGTATTGAAGAGGTATTCAGTTGAAGCATAATCCCATCTTACAGGAATGGTAGGACCACTCGTTGGAACTAAGGTTGGGATACCTGTTCTTCTCCAGTCGCTATAAACTTCTGGTTGCAAGAACATAGCAATGTACTTCTGTGTCATGATAGTCTCCAAAGTAAGATTACCAACACCAGGCGCTATCGCTGGATCAGCAACATATGCATCGTATTCTGCTTGCCCCAAACCTAATCGCTCGAAAGAAGCTTTGATACCTGCCAAATATGCATCGTATCCTGCTTGAGACCCACCGCTATTGCGGAAATCTGCTTCAGCAATGATGAACTGCATCTCACGGAAACTGATTAATTCTGATCTAAAATCAGCCACTAGGTAGGTATGATCGGTGTCGAAGATTTGATCCATCACAGCCAAACGATCATTATCCTTAAGATCCGTCATGAGGGTACGCATCGTAGGATGAAATTCCAAGTCACCCGTTCTATCACGGTTGAAACGGTACCATCCAACCGCTGCAGAAGCATCAGGGTATTGGTAAGCCAAGTTTTCGGATGCGCTAGTCATGGCTTGCATAGCCTCAGACATTGCACCAGAATAGTCCTTAAACTTCATCAAACCTCTAGCTTTGATAGCGTGTGCAGTTCTATTCCAAGCAGCAATATCACCACCAAAGAACAAGTCCTCAGAACTTGGTAACAAACCACCAGGTGCACCACCAAATAGCTTGATGGCATTATCTAACGAACTATTGATCCCCGCATAGATAGTCGCTTGCGTGTCAAAAGTAGGATTGATCGATTCAGCACCATTTAAGGCATCAGTATAAGGCATATCACCCCATACATCAGTGGCTACCATCAATGTGAAGGCTTCCATTACTTCTAATGTACCAAGGTAATGATTGTACCCATCTGCTTCAGCAGAAGCCTTAGCAATCTTGAGTTCATTCAAAATGTTCTCATATACATTATTCCAAGCTGCATCAAAACGGTTAGGCGTAAGGCCCGTGTAGTTATTCATGGATTGCCACTGACGAGCAACACCTTCTACTTGTTGAGACAACATACAGTTGAATCGAGAGAATGCACCACCATACACATCTGCAATCGCAATCTGGAAAGCAGGCATTTGTGCAATAATAGGCACAGAAGTAGGGTTATTCGGGTCTTTGTTAATTTCCCCCCCTATAAAGTCTTCACATCCTACAAAGGAGAATGCGAAAACACACATGATTAATAATTTATTAATGATTTTCATTAAAGTCTACTTTAGAAATTAACAGATAACTTGAAGATCACAGACTTAGTACTTGGCATGTTGAAGTAGTCAAAACCTTGACCATTACCTGTACTTGTCAAACTTGTCTCAGGATCGATACCATCATAATCAGACTGGAACCACAAGTTTCTACCAGAAACACCAAAAGTACCGCCTTTAAACCAATTTTTTGACGGAATGTTATAAGAAAGACCAACCTCTCTCAAACGAACCCATCCACCATCTTGTACGAATTGCTCACCAACAGCACCAAAACCACCTACTGAAGAAGTCCAGTAGCTACGGCCTCTTGTGATAGCGATATCGTTAGGCGTACCATCAGATTTAACACCAGCAATAGGTGTACTTGGCTCAACACGAGTGTCAGCAGTCAACTGAGATCTTCCGAAGAAAGACAAAGCCCATGCTGTACCATTCCACAAATCACCACCTTCTCTCCAGTCCAATAGGAAGTTGAAAGAGAAACGCTTGTAGTTGATAGTGTTATTCCAACCGATGATGAAATCAGGGTTAGGATTACCAATTGATCTCTGTGTAGGATCTACTGCTTGGAAACCATACTCAGCAGAGTTAGGATCATCGTTGATCACAACTGCACCACCAGGTACGTTCAAACTTTTGTCAGCAGCTGTACCTGCATCTTCACGAAGGTAAGCACCACCAAAGATTGCACCGTACTGGTTACCTTCAACTAGGTAAGTACCCGCACTGTTGAAACCTGCCAAGAACAAACGCTCAATACCAGGAGCTAATTTGTTGACAATACTTTCAGATTTTGTGAAGTTCACTTGAGTATCCCAAGAGAAGTCATTCGTCTGAATAGGTGTAGCGTTCAAAGTAATTTCAATACCCTGAGAAGTCATTTCACCAGAGTTCAACCATACGTTAGCATATCCAGTTGATCTAGGCAAAGAAGCATTCAAGATTGCATCTTTAGTTTCTGTACGGTAGTAAGTTACATCTAATCCTAAACGACCGTTCAAGAAACGAAGATCAAGACCTGCTTCTAAGGTAGTAGAAAGCTCTGGCGTCAAGTTAGCATTACCCAACAAGCTAGACTGGTCAAAACCAGTAGAACCTGCAATAGGGAAGCCAATATTATCACCCCATCCGTCACCAATTGAAGGTGAAACGAATACAGAACTAGTAGAGTAAGGATTAGGCGGAGGAGAACCCACCTGAGCATAAGACAATCTCAATTTTCCAAAAGAGAAAGCCGAGCTACCTGAGTTCATCAACTCAGAGAATACAAAAGACATAGAGGCTGAAGGATAGAAGAATCCAGTGTTCTCCAATTTGAAGTCAGTAGGATCACCCAAACGAGAGTCATAATCCTGACGAGCACTCAATGTCAAGTACAATAGGCTTCGGTAGTTCAATTCAACTTGACCAATGAAACCTAATGAACGGTATCTGTTAATATCTTCGAAGGCAGAAACAGCCGTCGCGTTACTTAGATCTAAGAATCCTGGGAATACCAACTCATCACCTCTTGTTTGTGTGCGGTGATTATCAAAAGAGAAAGCATTGGCACCCAATAGGTAGTTCAATCCAAGGTCATCATTCAAACGACCACCACCGATCAAATTCAAGTAAGTATCGTATTGTTGCGTGTTGAATTCATCATGCTGAACACGACCACCTGCATTTGTTCTAGAGTTGATTTCGAATTCTTGCTTTCTGATATCAGTGGTTACATCATAACCAATATTGAAACCAAGAATAGCCCAATCACTGAATTTGTAATCTGCTTTAACGTTACCAAACGTACGACTTACGTCTTCATATCCTAAGGCATTGTTGATAATCCAGTAAGGGTTATCATATCCACCACCACCACGATAGTTACGTTGCTTGAAGTCAGGAAACTGGTAAGCAGCAACTTCGTCTATTGCATTTTCAGCACCAAAGCCATTGGTATTGTCAAAAGAAACAGGTGTTCTCAACATACCCAATAACAAACCAGAAGTGTTAGACCCCTGCTGAACACGTACGTAGTCAGACTTAGTAAAGTTAACAGAACCACTGATAGTCAATCCTTCAATCGGATTCAAGGTTGAAGCCAATTTAACGGTCTTTCTATTGTATTCCTCATTTGGAATAACACCTGAGGCCTTCAAGTCAGAAGCTGACAAACGGAAAGTAGCTGTTTCACCACCACCAGCAATTGAGATAGCGTTGGTGAAGTTCATTCCTGTTTGGAAGAAAGGATCAACGTTATTGTAAGTGTTAGCTGGCGTACCATTACCTGTACCTCTTGGTACTAGGAATCCGTTGTTGTCAAACTTGTAGTTACCCGCTGCATCAAATGCAGAAGCACCTGGCGCATTAGGGTGATCTTGGTTGGTTGCATATTCCAAATCGGTCATTGCAGGTCCCCAAGAACCAGATTCACCTGTTTCAGGTCCACGATAAGTATCAGGACGGCCTTGCGAAAAAAGACTTTGCAAATTGACCATCTGAGTGATATTATCAACCCCTACAGAAGAGCTAAAGTTAACATCCAATCGGTTGCTCTTTCCTCCTTTCTTAGTAGTAATCAAAACTACACCTGTAGAACCAGAAGTACCATAAAGGGCAGTCGCTGCAGCTCCTTTCAATACGTTGATTGACTCAATGTCTTCTGGGTTAAGGTCCATCAAGCGGTTAGAAGCCGCTGTACCTGAAGTAGAACCCTGAGACAATAAAGTTTCATTGTTTGTACGTACACCATCGATAACGATCAACGGTTGGTTGTTACCTACCATTGAAGTTACCCCTCTGATCAGGATACGAGATCCACCACCTACAGAACCAGAAGAACGAGTCACCTGGATACCGGCAGCTTTTCCTACCAAACCATCAACGGCATTACTTGCACCAGAACGAGATACATCGTCCCCTTTCACCTGCTGTACAGCATATCCAAGGGCCTTTTCTTCACGTTCTACACCCAGCGCTGTTACCACCACTTCACCAAGGGAAACCCCTTCGCTCAAGATAATATCAACTACTGTTCGTGTACCAATTTCAATTTCTTGTGTGTCGAAACCAGTGTAGCTAAAGATCAATACGCCGCTACCGTCTGGTACAGAAAGTGAATACTTTCCGTCGAGATCAGTTACAGTACCAGAAGTGGTACCTTGTACCAAAATACTGGCGCCTATTAAGGCTTCTCCAGCTTCATCGGTTACCGTACCCGTGACTGTTTTTTGCGCAAGGGCAAAACCTGCTACAAATAGCACGAGTGATAAGACTAGTGAGAGTCTTTTCATACTAATGATTTTTTAAAATGAGATAAACAAAATCGGGCAATTCTAAATCCCTACCCTAATTCTTCTTGTTGTTGTTGGCTAGCTTGATGATAAATCTTTCTCTGTTTGGTGTTTTTAGTCGAAACTAATCCATTTAAGTAAGACTGTATTTGGGATGTTTTGCAGGAAATCACGCGCAAAAATGCAAAAATTGCCTAAACAACAAAAATTCAAGCCAAGAAAAAATTAAAATGGCAAGCTATCTGACGTAATCCTGACTAAATGTTTCAAAGCCAATCTTTTTTAACATATCCTTTAATAAAGGGCTTCTGACTCTTAAAAAAAACTTAAAATTTAGCGGAAAATTGACGGATTCTGACCGAAAAAATAATCACCCCTTACTTGTTGTTGCAGTAGTAAATAACCTTTAATAGGCTCATAATCGGATAACTGCCATCAAATAAGTAACTCCTCTTTGTTGTTTTGTCTTCTAGCAAAATCTTGTCATCTAGAAGCTCGCTATTTATGATCTCGATAAATCAGGGGAGAAAACTCCTGTGATATAAACCGGCTTCTTCTTCGAAAAACGATGTATTTATCCTGTCTCTTATACACATCTCCGAGCCCACGAGACCGAGGCTGA
>CAJXUM010000550.1 GCA_913060855.1 uncultured Lewinella sp.
AGATCAGCCTCGGTCTCGTGGGCTCGGAGATGTGTATAAGAGACAGCTCCCAATGGAGACGCCAAAAGGTTGGCACTCAGTCGATCTATCATTGCACAAGCCCCCTCCTTACGCGATTGGGAGTTCTACCATGCCAAACCCGCCAAGCAATGGGATTATATCTTTAGTATTTATGATGATTTTATGATGGAGCGGTCGATCGAGGCCTTCCGTTGGGAATATGTCCTGCTAGAATATCCGGATGACTCTCTAGAGCTCAAAATAGTGGCTAGCAATATCAATTTCCTCGACGGAGAAGCAAAAAAAGCCGCAGTAGATTTAGCCCTCACCAATATCGTTGGAGAAGAATGTAAAGTCAATTATTTGAAAAAGGTGAGCATCGTAGAGGAATTTGACGATGAATACAGTGGCATGGGCGCGCCCATACGGGAATTAAAAGAACATTTTGATGAAATATTGGCAGAATGGGCGGAGCAAGAATAAGGTATTTTTTTCATGCTGCTTATAAGGGCACTCAATACCATGGTTGGCAAAAACAACCTAAGGCCAGTAGCGTACAAGAAACGCTGCAAAAAGCTTTAGCAACCGTACTCAAAGAACCGGTGTCCTGTATCGGATGTGGTCGAACAGATGCTGGCGTACACGCTCGGCAATATTTTTTCCATATCAACCTCAACCAGCCACTTCCTGCTGATTTCCTATTCATTTTCAATAAGGTTTTACCCCATGATATAGCCATTTTTGACATTTTCTCTCCTCCTAGCCGAGGGCATGCTCAACTCAGCGCCACCAGTCGAACGTATGATTATTTCGTGCATAGTCAGAAAGATCCCTTCTTGAGTGAACTCAGCTCTTTGTATGAAGTCAGTCAATGGGATTTAACGGCGATGCAAAAAGCCATTGCAATACTACCCCAGTACAATAATTTCAGGGGATTTTGCAAAAGACCTGACAAGCACGATAGCACGATTCGCCAATTGTCCCTTGCTCAATTATTCACCAATTCTACGGGAGATAAATTACAGTTTCGATTCACCTCAAGTGGTTTTCTACGAGGTATGATCCGGCTTTTGGTTGGTAATATCTTGGCGGTTGGTAAAGGAAAGTTGAGCGTAGCAGAATGGGAAGATTGTCTGATCCAGGCAAAAAGTCCACGGTTCTTTAATCTCGCACATCCTGAGGGGCTGTATTTATCAAAAATCACGTATCCATTTCTAGATCTACCTCCAAAAGGTCGATTTCCGTTTGAACTAGACAAAACGAATACCCATGCTATACAGACAGATGTTTAAGATCAGTTATCTAATCCTTGCTTTTGCTTTTTTGGGAGGGCCTATTAATCCTATAGCGGCACAAAGTAACGGCTTATCCCGCATTGTGGTGAGGGGAAATCAATTTGTGCAATCCGATGACACGCCCATCGTATTTAGGGGTTTGAATACCAGCGATCCGGACAAATTGGAAAAAGAAGGACATTGGAACAAAGCCTATTTCGAAGAAATGAAGCGTTGGAATGCCAATCTTGTTCGCTTCCCGATACACCCCACAAAGTGGGCAGAAAGAGGAGAGACCGCTTATTTAGCACTGATAGACCAAGGGGTAGAATGGGCTGGAGAATTAGGGATGTATGTCGTGCTCGACTGGCATAGCATTGGCAACTTGCGCTCGCAGCTCTTTCAACATCCGATGTACGAAACAGATTTGAAACAAACCTTTGAATTCTGGCGCACCATAGCCAAACGTTACGGTGATAATACGACGGTGGCTTTTTATGAACTTTTCAATGAACCAACCACTTTTAATGGCCAGTTGGGCACCTGTAGTTGGGCGCAATGGAAATCGATTTTGGAAGAGATGATCGTCATTATTCGGGCCAATGGCGGGAAGGGAATTCCACTCGTAGCAGGATTCAACTGGGCCTATGATCTTACTCCCATAAAGAATGACCCGATTGCTGCAGAAGGGATCGCCTACGTCAGCCATCCTTACCCCCAAAAGAGGCCACAACCTTGGGCGGCTAAGTGGACGGAAGACTGGGGCTATGTAAAGGAAAAGTATCCCCTTTTATTAACTGAGATTGGCTTTGCGGAAGCCAATGAGAAAGGAGCTCATATTCCAGTGATTAGTGATGCTTCCTATGGCAAGGCGATCACTGGTTATTGCGATGAAAAAGGCATTTCTTATGTACTGTGGGTTTTTGATCCGCGATGGTCTCCTAGTCTCTTTACGGATTGGAATTATACGCCGTCTAAACAAGGAGCCTATTTTAAAGCACACTTGAAAGGATATAAATATTAGGTATCCGTTTGGGATTCTTGCCACTTCAATTGTGGATTATTGGCAAAAATAGCCGCAATAGTGAGCAGTCCATAGATGACCGTGCAGCACAGCGCAGCCATTCCATAGGTGCCAAACTGAGAGAGAGAATAACTAAATAAGACCGGGCCTAATGCACTCCCAAACACGATGACCGTCATCGCCTGCCCGGAAATCGCACCCAGGTGTAACTGACCAAACAATTTGGGCCAACTCACTGCGTAAATCACCCGGTACAAGCCACTTGACATACCATAGCCAACGATCATCATATAGTAGGCCACATTGTTACTCGACAAGAAAAACAAGCCTAATGTGGCGAGCATTGCGCCGACACCTTTGAGTAAAAGGATATATTTCAGGGGCATGTAATCACTTCCCCAACTAAAGACAAAGGTGATCATCATCGCAATTGCTGCGGCAGGAGGAAATACACTTAGTGCCATTTGGCGGGTCAGGTCAGATTCTGCAAAAATAGATACCACGTGAAAAGTAAAGCCCGTCCCAAACAGCCCCTGCATGGCCAAGAATAAAACAAATATCCAATAGGTAAAGCTTCTTCGCACTTCGCTAAGCGTAAATTCTTTATAGACTTTATTGAGGCTTTCTCGCTTCGCATTTTCTTTGGGTACGTAATCTCCGTCCGGTTTTAGCCCTACACTTTGTGGGTTATCGATAAAGAATAATAGGACAATGAGTGGTACAAGTGTCATCATAACCAGTGACATGATGCGCCAAGCTCCTCGCCAACCCCAGCCTTGAATAAGGCCATCCAAAAAAAGGGGGGCTATCGAAAAACACAAGGATAAAGCCACACTGCTAAAACTCATGGCAAAGCCTCGCCGCTTGTCAAACCACTTTACCATCATATTCTGCGAGGCCATCGTCAAGACCCCCTGCCCAAAGAACCGCAGCATCACAAACCCTACAGCCAGGACAAAAAATGACATCCAAAAACCGCCCCCTAGACCACTGGCTATTAGGTCGGAGACACTTAGTAGTAAAAGTGTAATTCCAAGTCCAAAAGCCGCTACCAAGGCTAAAGGTTTTACCCCTAACCGGTCATACAATCTCCCCGCCCAAGTGAGCATCAACGAACTGGCTATCGTACCACACATATAAGCGAGACTTAATTGGTCTCGATCCAATTCCAGTACGCCTAGTAAACTATCAGTAAAGGTAGATACTCCGATGGTTTGCCCAGGAATACTCATCAGTACGCCAAAGGTCCCTAATAAGATGATGAACCAACCGTAGAAAAAAGGCCAACGTTGTGGCGCGCGCAAAGCAAATTGTGCTATTTTCATATTTGGCGGCAAAGATGAGGTTTAAGAAAATACGGGGCAAGTTTTACTGGCAATAAAAATATTAAGTTATAGGCTGCTTGTAGAGGTATAGGGCAGTCCAAGCGCTCGCTGATCGGTCATCAATGCCTTTTGGCAGCAGCAGTTATCAAACTATCGCCTATTTTCTGATTCGGATCAACAGGTTTTTCTATACGGGGCATTTCACCCAGCTCAGCCAGTACAGCCGCCTCTCCACTAGGATCCCCGGTGCCATGTCCACCAATAACGTAGCCGCTTCCCTTCTCTTTGATGAAATCCATGTATTGATCCCAGTGATGATATAAATAATATAAATGCCCAAATTCATGAGAAACCGTAGCGCCATTAGCACCTTCTTTTAGGAAAACAGCAAGGCTGTTTTTTCTGCCTGCAAATGCCGGGAAATCTCGGCGAATAGTCGGCGTATCTGATGAAAAAAGTCCATTTTCTTTGGTAATAACGACCAGGCCTGCTAAATTCCCCAGCGCCGTATTTTTATGAAATAATTCCTTCCGAGTATAGACGTAGATGGCCAAGCGTTCATCATTTGTATTCCAAAAACCATTAAGGCTATCAAACAAGTGCTTGTGATATAAGTATTGATTAATCAACGCCTTTTCCGTTTCATAGGCCACTTTCAACTGAGCCCGAAACTGTCTGAAAGATTTCCAAACGCGCTTTCTCTTTTGTTTAAATGTGGGCCAGGATTTTTCTGCTGCTAGATTAGCCTTCTGCTTCAATTGTTGATTGAATTCCTGCTTTGACAACATCGGGTCACCTCCCATTTCATCTACTAGGTATAAAAAATCCTTTAGTGCCTCCAAATAAAGCGCAAAGTTGGCTTCCAAGGCCTCCAGGTCTCCATTTCTGATTTGAAATTTTGTATTTCTTTGCTGCAAAGATTGTATAAATCGATGTGGTGTAACACTCGGTAAAAAAGGTGTTTTGGTAGCAGCGAGATATACTTCTACCGTGGCCAAAGAACGATAGGTAGGAAATATATTCAGCCGTTCGTCATTATATGCAAAACGCGAAAAGAGAGAAGTGGTAGTATCTTTAGTAGTCCTAAACTGGTATCCCGAAACAAGGGATTCTTTCTCTGTTTCAACTTTATATCTTGTAGGTACATAGGCCGAGCAGCCTAGCCATGCTAGGAGCAAATAGTAATGAATCACCTTCATATCTAATATTTTTAGATGAGCAGGGTCAAAACTTTATTGAAGGTATCAGTGCGGGGAGTAGGGTATTGAGATTGACATCAGCTGAGTGCTATTGAATCCAAAGATAAGTAGGTAAAGCAAGAAAAGCTACTGGCATATTTGTACAATGTGATGCTATTTTACCCTTATGCGTAGATTAATTGACAACAAGCATCAATATACCATCTCAGTAAAAGGAATTATATTTGGTCAAGTGCTTGTATAGAAAAGAAATGCCGGTCAAAATGGAATAAATCTTTCTAAATGTAGGGTAATACTATGGGTAAGTATTCAAGAAATAGCTAGGGCTTGAACTTCTGAAATTTTGTCTAAAAATGGCTAAGATAAATCAGAAGCCCCAAGCTTAATATCTGTCTCTTATACACATC